>CANRAM010000008.1 GCA_947628605.1 uncultured Clostridia bacterium
TTTGGTGAGCCATCGCAGACTCGAACTGCGGACAACTTGATTAAAAGTCAAGTGCTCTACCACCTGAGCTAATGGCCCAAATTTGTACCCAATAAAAACGGTACTTAAATATTCTACTACATTTATAGTTAAATGTCAACATTTTTTTCATATTTTGTTCACATTTTATTAATAAAGTATTTTTCTAAATTGTAAAATGTGTTGCTATTGTAAGTTTAGGGCGATTTTATCGCCCTTTTAAAATTTTCGGTTACGCATTTAATTCTTTTACTATTTCTTCTACATCAATTCCGTGTACCATACATGCTTCTTCAATTGTTTCCTCTTGTGATGCAGGACAACCTAAACAGTGCATTCCTGCATTTAATAAAATTTCTGCCTTTTCTGGTGCATTTTCTAAAAGTTCTCCTATCTTTGTTGTTTTCTCTATCTTCATTATTTCTTCCTCCTTAAATCATTTTTTTATTACTATTTTTCATTATTTTTTCATATTTTATCATATTTATTCAAAAAAGTATAGACAAAATCATTTTTTTGTTGTATTATTTTATCTACAAAGTTATTTTTACTTTGTATTAATTTTATAGGTTTGGTGGTGATGCTTATAGAAACATTAATACATCTATTCTTTATCACTTTCCTTATTAATATTTTTATAGTGTTTTACTCTATATATACTTTTTTCGATATTAAAATTTTCCATAATTTACAAGGTGCAAAATTAAATATCAAAAAACGTGATTTAGGTTAGGAGGTTTTTATGGCTTTAAAAAATTTATTACATCGTTTGCTTTATTGTTTACTATTTTTTATAATTATTTGTATTTCTGGTTTTTTGTTGTTTAAGCCTATTTACTATGCCAATAGTATAATTATTCCATATTCGCTACATCCGTACGATATATGTATTACAGAACCAGATTTATGGCAAAGTATTAAGTTTTACTTCATTATTTTTTACATTGCTTCTTCTTTTATTTGCAGTAATGCTTTGTACTTGATGCTGTTTCACAATAAACGAAAAAAGTTGCATAAAACACACAAAAATATTAATAATGATGCATTGTTATCCACAAATAGTAATCAATTGTTATTATTTATTGGTAAAAATGAAAGTGGTAATTTGATTTTTCTTCCAGAGAAGAGTTTGTATCAAAACATTTTAGTTACTGGTACTATTGGCAGTGGCAAAACTAGTTCTTGTATGTATCCATTTACTAGGCAGTTAATTAGTTATAGAAAAAATGATATAAATTCAAAGTTAGGAATGCTAATTCTCGATGTTAAAGGAAATTATTATCGTGAAGTAATTAAATTCGCAAGTAATAGTAATAGGTTAGATGATTTATATGTTATTGAATTAGGTCCAAATGTTAAATATAACCCTCTTGATAAACCTAATTTAAAGGCTTCTGTTTTAGCTAATAGGTTAAAAACGATTCTTATGCTGTTTTCCCCTAATAATTCCGATTCATATTGGCTTGATAAGGTTGAGCAGGTTTTAACAGAATGTATTAAATTTTGTAGGTTATATAACAACGGGTATGTTACTTTTATAGAATTGCATAAACTTATAACTGTTCCAGATTACTTTTCTAATAAAGTAACTATTATAAAGGAGCTTTTTTCCTCAGGTAAATTGTCTAGGAAGGATTGCTATGATGCTCTTACTTCAATTGAATTTTTTGAAAAAGAATTTAATTCTTTAGATAGCAGAACTTTATCTATTATTAAGTCTGAAATTACTCGTATTACTAATTGTTTTGTTTCAGATTATGATATTATGAATACTTTTTGTCCTAATAAAGAAGATATTACTTTTTCTGGTTTTAGGGATTTGGTTGATAATGGTAAGATTGTTGTTTTGAATATGAATATTGCTGAATATAGAAATTTATCTAAGATTATTGCTACATATTTGAAATTAGATTTTCAAACTGAGGTAATGAGTAGGCTTAATAGGTTTTCTTCTAATTCTTTCCGTAGTGTTGCGTTTATTTGCGATGAATTTCACGAATATTGTACTGCTTCTGATGCTGATTTTTTTGCACAATCTAGGGAAGCAAAATGTATTAATATTGTTGCTACGCAAAGCTATTCTTCTTTATTAAATTCTATTAATAATCAATATGCTGTTAAGGTTATTATTCAGAATTTAATTAATAAGTTTTGGTTTAGAACTGATGATATTAATACTATTGATGATATTCAAAAACAGATTGGTAAGGAGGATAAGGTAAAGTTTTCAAAGAGTATTTCTGAGAATGCTAAAGAAACGCATTTTAGTTATTTTACAAATTCTTTGAATTCTAAAGATTCTAATGTATCTGAAAGTATTAATGAATATATACAAAATGATTATATTTATGATACTAACTTTTTTACTCAGAAGTTACAAACTTTTTCTTGTTTATCTTTCTTATCTGATGGATACAAAATTTTAAAACCTATGAAATTAAGTTTAATTCCTTATTTTATGAAATTTTAGGAGGTATGTTATGAAAAACAAAAAATTATTTTTTATTTTTATATTGTTTATTATTTTTTACTTTTCTTTTTTCACTACTTCGTATGGTGCTGATTCAAAGTTAGTTAATACTATTAATAAAGCTTTTGAAGAAATTCAAAAATGGCTTTTAAAGTTAGCAACTCCAGCAGCTGCTGTTGCTGTTGGGACAGGCGTTTTTATGAAAAAGTTTAGTTTTGGAGATGAAGAAAGAATTCGTATTGGTAAGAAGTTAATTAATAGTTCTTTATTTTCGTATGCTTTTATATTAGCTATTGATTTGATTTTATCTACTATTAAGTCTTTCATTTGATAGGATGTGATATTTTATGGAAGAAGAGTTAAATATTACGGAATTAATTATTAATGCTATTAATACTATTTTCCAAATTATATTTTCATCTATTGATAAAAATATATATTCTGTTTTAGATGATATTACTTTTATTAATACTGATATTTTAGATGTTTCATATTTTAGAAATATTTTTGGAACTTCTACAACTAACGGTATTTTGTTAATTGCTAATTCACTTGTACTAGGTTTTTTGCTTTATTATTGTGTTAAGTTGATGTTATCTAATTTGTTTATTACTCAAGTAGAAAGACCTACCAGTTTTATTTTTAAGTTGATTATTTTTGGTATTTGTATGAATTCATCTATATTTGTATGTGAAAAATGTATTTTCTTTGTTTCTGCTATTTCGTCGTGCATACAAAAATTAGGTAGTGATTTATTCGGTACTACTATTAGTTTTTCTAGTTTAGTAGATAGGTTGAATGTTATAATTGCAATTGAAGAAAGTAGTTTTACTATTTTTTCAATTGATGGATTACTTAAAAGTATTATTTCTATTAGCTTTTTGAATTTAACATTTTCTTATGCAATTCGTTATATGATGATAAAAGTGTTTATTTTAATTTCTCCTTTCGCTTTTTTATCTATGAGTATTGCATCTACTTCTGGATTTTTTAAAGCTTGGCTTAAATGTTTTGCTTCATTGTTGTTTGTACAAATTTTAGTAGCTTTGGTGTTGGTTATTATTTTTTCTTTGGATTTTAATAGTAACAATATATTTTCAAAGTTTTTAATTTGTGGTGCTATTTTCGCATTATTAAAAGCTAATTCGTATGTTCGTGAATTTATGGGTGGAATTAGTACAGATTTATCAAATGGTTTTAATGGCTTAAAGTCGTTTATTAGGTAATTTTTTTAGAGAATGGAGATGATTTTTTGAAATTTATTTTTCCTCAAAATTATAATTTCAACAGTAAACTTTTTGGTTTTATAGATTATTCTACAGCTATTTTAAATATAGTGTGGTTTGTATTTATTTTTTGCCTTGTTAATTTAATATTCTCTAGTATTAATATAAAAATTTTTCTTTTTATAGTTTTATGCTTTCCTGTACTCATTTTTAGTATTGTGGGATTTAATCACGAGAATATTGTATATGTTTTTTTATATATAAGTAAGTTCTTACGAAGTCCTAAGATATATTTGTTTATGAAGTAAGAAATAAAAAAGGGTTCTATTTTAATTTATAAAGAATTAGTTAAGTAATATAGTATATAGTAAATTTTGTGTTTTTTTGTTGTATTTATTACTTCAAAATGTTATAATTTCTATATTGCAATTATAGAAATTTTTAATATGAGGAGACGTATTTATGAAATTAGAACAGAATGATTTATCTATGCTTTTCTCTACTACTGAGATTTCCGATGTTTTCTTTACTGATTATTTATCTCGGTAGTAGTGGAGATTTTATTAAAGTTTATTTGTATATATTATTTTTATCAAAATATGGTAAAGATATAAAATTAAACGATTTATCTAAAAAACTTGCTTTGCCACTAAAAACTATTCAAGATGCCTTAAAATATTGGGAAGATTTGCGGAGTTTTAGTGAAAAAGCCTACGGGTTATATAGTTTGCAATCTTCAAGAAATTGAATTGCATAAATTATATAAACCAAAATTATCTTCTCGTATTGATGTTCAAGCTTCTGCTCAGAACCAATACAGAGCAAAAGCAATAGAAGATATTAATGCATCATTTTTCCAAGGTGTAATGTCTCCATCTTGGTATAACGACATTGATTTATGGTTTAAAAAATATGGTTTTGATGAACAAGTTATGGTAGCTTTATTTAGATATTGTTTTGAACGTTCTGCTTTACATAGAAACTATATTCAAACTGTAGCAGATGCTTGGTATAAAAATGATATAAAAACTTTTTCTGATTTGGATTTATATTATCAAAAACAGGAAAAATTAAATACTATAAAAAAATCTATTGCAAAAAAACTAGGTCTTGCTCGTCCTTTAACACAATATGAAGAAGCATATATTGAAAAATGGATTGTAGATTTTAGTTTTTCTTTTGATGTAATTGAACTTGCTTTGAAAAAAACAACTTCAAAATCTAACCCAAGTTTTGATTATATTGATAAAATTTTATGCGATTGGAACGATAGAAATTTAAAAACTGTTTCTTCTGTTCAAAAGTTTTTAGCAGATATGAAAACAAAACAAAAGGATATTAAAGATTTGCAAAAGAAAAGTTATAATAATTATGAGCAAAGGAAATATGATAATTTTGATACGTTGTATGCAAATGTACAAAATAAAGTTTAATTTTTTAGGAGTTATATTTAAAAATGAATTCTACATTAAAAAGTTTATTAAAAGAATATGAACAAAAAAGGCTTTTTGCTTTAACTGATTTAGATAATAGAGTGCGTTTGTTATATTCTTCTACCCCTAGATTAGAAGAATTAGAAAACGAGCTTAATTCTTATGCTTTAAAAGTTGCTAAATCTATTTTATTAGAACCTAATAATGATTATATATCCGACTTACAAAAGAAAATTGAAGATTTGAAAAAGGAAAAAGCTGATATTTTATCTAAGTTAAATATAGATGATTCTTTCTTTTTGCCTAATTTTGAATGTTCTGAATGTAAAGATACAGGCTATGTTCAAAATGGAATACAATTTAATTTGTGCTCTTGTATTAAGCAAAAATTATTCGATATAGAATATAACAAGTCTAATATATGTAACTTAAAAAATGACAATTTTCAAAATTTTAAATTTGACTTATATTCGGATATAGTTAATGAAGACACTTATTCTTCTAATATATCTCCTCGTGAAAATATTAGAAACATATACGAAATTGCTATGTCTTTTGTAAAAAATTTTGATAGTTATACAGAAAAAAATTTATTATTTCTTGGTAATACTGGGCTTGGAAAAACTTTTTTATCTAATTGCATTGCAAATGAAATTTTAAAAAGTGGTTATACTGTTCTTTATCAAACAGCACCAGTTATGCTTGATACGATTATTGATTATAGATTTAATAAATCTTCTGTTTCTAATATATATGAAAATATTTTAGATGTTGATTTACTAATTATTGATGACTTAGGAACTGAGTGCTTAAATAGTATGAAATTTAGCGAATTATTTAATGTTATTAATACACGTTTGTTAAATCAAAATAACCATATAACTAAGACAATTATTTCTACAAATTTATCTTTGGAAGATTTAAGTAAGAAATATGATGAACGAATTTTTTCAAGATTTGTTGGGTATTATAATATTTGTAGATTTTTTGGAGATGATATTCGTTTTAAAAAATAAAATTTTTATAACTTTTTTTGTAAAAAGTTACCCACAAGAAATTAAAATCTTGTGGGTTTTTATTCACTATTTTTTAAAAATTGTTTATAACTTTTAATCTTCTTTTTCCTCTGGTGGAATTGTTTCTATACTTACTACTCTTGCTCCGTCGTTTGTTCTCATTAGAGTTACCCCTTGTGTTGACCTTCCTAGTACACTTATTTCTTTTACTGCTAGTCTTATAATTGTTCCTTGGTCTGTAATTAGCATAACATCTTCATCTTCTCCTGTAATTCTAATTCCAACTATTTTTCCTGTTTTTGGAGTTATTTTATAAGTAATTACTCCTTTTCCTCCTCTTGTTTGTACTCTATATTCATCAAGTTCAGTTCTTTTTCCAAATCCATTTTCTGTTATAGCAAGTAATGTAGCTTTAGTTCCAGTTATTATTGATTCCATTCCTATTACATAATCTTCTTTATCTAATCTTATTCCTATTACTCCTTGTGAAACTCTTCCCATTGGTCGCACGTCTTTTTCATCAAATGTAATGCTCATTCCTTCTTTGGTTACTAATACTACATTATCTTGACCGTCTGTTAATCTTACTGCAATAAGTTCATCTTCATCTTTTAATGTTATTCCTTGTAAACCTGTTTTCCTTGTTGTATTATATTCTGATAATGCTGTTTTCTTAATTAATCCATTCTTTGTTGCCATAAGTAAGTATTTTCCTTCTGCAAAGTTTTGTATTGGTATTACTGCTGATATTTTTTCTCCTGCATCAAGGCTTAAAAGATTTACTATTGCTGTTCCTTTAGCTGTTCTACCTGCTTCTGGTATTTCATATCCTTTTAGTTTATATAATTTACCTTTATTGCTAAAGAATAATATTGTATCGTGTGTTGATGCTGTAAAGATTTGTTTTACAAAATCTTCTTCTCTAGTTGCTATTCCCGTAATGCCTTTTCCCCCTCTTCTTTGACTCTTATATGTATCTATTGGCATTCTTTTTATATATCCAAAATGAGTTAAAGCTATTACTGTTTGTTCTTCTTTTATTAAATCTTCAACGTCTAGTTCTCCTTCTGCTGCCATTATTTTTGTTTTTCTTTCGTCTCCAAATTTTTCTTTTATTTCTAATAATTCTTCTTTTATTATTTCAAATACTAATTTTTCACTACCTAATATTTCTTTTAGGTGTGCTATTAATTTCATTAATTCATTGTATTCTTCTTCTATTTTCTCTCTTTGCAATCCTGAAAGTGTTTTTAATCTCATATCTAGTATTGCTTGTGCTTGTATATCTGTTAATTTAAACCTTTCCATTAATCTTTCTTTTGGGTCATCGTAAGAAGAACGAATAATATTTATTACTTCATCTATGTTATCTAAAGCAATTTTTAATCCCTCTAATATATGTGCTCTTGCTTCTGCTTTATCTAGTTCAAATTTTGTTCTTCTTAATACTACTTCTTTTCTATGGTCTAAGTAATAGTCTATGCACTGTCTTAAGGTTAATATTTTTGGTTCTCCTTTTACTAGTGCTAACATTATAATTCCAAATGTATCTTGCATTTGTGTGTTTTTATATAATTGATTTAATACAACTTGTGCATTTGCATCTCTTTTTAGTTCTATAACTATTCTTACTCTCGCATTTCTGTCTGATTCATCTCTTAATTCTGATATTCCTTCTATTCTTTTATCTCTAACTAAGTGTGATATATTTTCTATTAATTTTGCTTTGTTTACTTGATATGGTAAGGATTTTACTATTATCCTTTGTTTGTTTCCACTCATTTCTTCTATTTCTGCTTCTGCTCTTACTGTAATTTTTCCTCTTCCTGTTGTGTATGCTTGTTTTATTCCTTCACGTCCTAAAATTATTCCTTCCGTAGGGAAATCTGGTCCTTTTATAACTTGCATTAGTTCATCGTCTGTTACATTATCTTCGTCTATTATCTTTATAATACCATTTATTACTTCTGTTAAATTATGTGGTGGTATGTTTGTAGCCATACCTACAGCTATACCTGATGAACCATTTATTAATAATGCTGGTATTTTTGCTGGTAAAACTGTTGGTTCTTGAAGTCTATCGTCATAATTCGGCATAAAATCTACTGTGTTTTTTTCTATGTCTGCTAACATATAGTTTGATATTTTAGCCATTCTTGCTTCTGTGTACCTCATTGCTGCTGCTCCGTCGCCATCTATTGAACCGAAATTTCCGTGGCCATCTATTAACATATATCTCATTGAGAAATCTTGTGCAAGCCTTACCATAGCATCATATACAGATGAATCTCCATGTGGATGGTATCTTCCAAGAACTGAACCTACTGTGTTTGCACATTTTCTGTATGGTTTATCTGATGTAATTCCTTCTTCGTGCATAGCATATAATATTCTTCTGTGTACTGGTTTAAGTCCATCTCTTACATCTGGTAATGCACGTTGTACTATAACGCTCATTGCATAATCGATGTATGATGTTCTCATTTCATTTTCAATATCTCTTTCAATTATTTTTTCACCTGGTCTATCCATTAAACTCCCTCTTTTTTTGTATATTTTTAACCTTCTTAATTATACTTTAACGTGCTAAAAATTGCAAGAAAAACGAGAAATTTTAATTTAATTTTTTCGCAAGTTCTATTTCTTCATTTGATAATTCAAATTTTATTCCTTTACTTTTTATTAATTTATGTAAATTTTGTACTGTCCTTGCTTTTTCAAATGTTTCTTCTATAGGAACAAGTTCTTTTATTTTTGTTTGTATTTTATCGTATTCTAATTCCATTTTGTGAAAGTTTTGTTCTTTATAATATTTATTCCAATCTTCTATGTATTGATTTAGTTTTTCTATTCCTTTTAGTTGTGTAGTTAAAGTAGTTTCTATATTACTTTGTATATTGCTAACTATTATATCTTTCCCGCTTTTTATTATTCCTTCAACATCCTTTGGTAATAATCCACTTTGTTTTGCAACTTTAAGACCAAAATCTATACAGTCTGATAATGTATCTATTAATCCTCCTTCCTCTACGGCTGTTTGCATTTGCGACACATTATCGAATTTTCCTGTTAGTATTCCCATTGCACTTTTTCCTACATCTATTGCTGATTCTACCGTTTTATTTATTCCTTCTTTAAATCCCTCTTTTATTATTGTATCCTTAATTTCAATAATTTGATTTTCTATTGCATTAGGTAATAAGTATCTTATTCCAACATTAATTGCAGAATTTATAGTTTTACCTAGAGTTGTTCCTAGAAATTCATTTTGATTTTCTTTGGTAACTTCTAAATTTTGATTATTATTTCTTTCATTTTCTATTTGTAATTCCATTTTATCACTTCCTAATTATCATTTATTTTGTTAATATAGTATTTTTTTAAATCATTGTTTTTTATTACGTTTTTTGCAACTTTTTCGTATTGCTTTTTTATTTGTTTTATTAAAAATATATTTTTCATATTGTGATTTACTAGTAAATCACAGTTTTTTATATAATCTATTTTTCCAAGTATGTTGTAATTTTTGAATACATCTTTTAATATGTTAAAGGTAATAGAACCATTTTTTACTTTGTTAAATAATATATATAATTTTTCTTTTTCAAACTTGTTTTCATTAATATACTTCTCTAATAAAATTTTGGATTTTTTTATTTGTAAGATATTTGGTTCAGTTATGAAAATTATTTTTTCACTGTTTTGCATAACTAAGTCTAAATTTTTGTTTATATTTTCTGTATCTATAAGAATAACATCGAATTTTACTTTTAATTCATTTATAATGTTTTGTAATTTTTCTTCTTCTATTTCATTATTATAAAATATGTTTTTTTGTTCAGATATAGATAATAGTTTTATATAAGAATTTATTTTTATAATTTTCTTTTCTTCTTTTGTTTCTTTTTCAAAATTGTTTTGAAAAAATTTTTCTATATTTTCATTTGTTATTTGCTCGAAAGAATTTTCATTTTTGTTTTTTATTCCAAATAATATTTTTATACTATTGTTTATATAGTCGCAATCTATTATTAATGTTTTTTTCTTTTTTTTGCATAATGCTTTTGCTAAATTTATTGTAAATATACTTTTCCCTACTCCCGGTATTCCAGAAATGAATATTATTTTTGTGTTTTTGTTTTCTTTGTCTTTTTTTAATATTGTAGATATTCTTTTTATTAATTTATTTTTTAAAGTATTTTCAAAATATTCTATTTCAATTTCCTTTTCTATTTCTTTTTGTTCTTCTTTTGTTATTGTTGATAATTTTTGTATTTTTAAATTTAATTTCTCTCTATTTTCTTTTTCAAGTATAATTTTTTTTAGTTCTTTTATTTCTTCTTCCATTTGTTGTTTTTTATTATTTTGTATAATTAGATTTGCTATTTCTTTTATTTCTATTTGATTGTTATAAAATATTGTTACATCTTTTGTTATTAAATCATTTTCTAATTCTTTGTTTTCTTGTTTAAGAATTAAAATAATATTTATATCTTTTCTCATCTCTTTTATTTTTTTTATTAATTCATTTATGTTTTTTTCGCCTGGTAATAATTCACTAAGAATAATATAGTCTATATTATTATTTGTTTCTAATGCTTCTATAATTCCATCTTGATATTGTATGTCGTTCATTATAACTTGTATTTCATTATATTCTTTTAATTTATCGTTCACTGTTTTATTTAATAATGCAGTAATTATTGTTTTCATATTTTTCTCCTTGTCTTTCTTTTTATCCGCTTATTATTTCTTTTTCATATTCATTTGACTCTATTTTTGTTAAAATGTGATTTTCTCCTGCGAACATTAAACATTCCCCTCTTTTTAAAGACTTTATTTCAACTTTTTCTTTTTCTGATAAATTTGAATATTGTGCTAAAATTTTTATATTTTCTTCTTCTAATGAGAAGAAAGTTTTTATACTTGAATTATTCAAAATGCTTTTGCCGTATATTCCATTTTCTAAACTAAATAAATCTGATATATCTTGTGTTATTGCTACTGCACTTCCTCCATATTTTCTTATGGTTTTAAATATTTTGTATATGAAACTTGCTACGTTTTTATTTGAAGTTACTCCTATTAATCTCCATATTTCGTCTAAATATATTGCTTTTTTTACGTTTCTATTTATTTTTATTTTGTCCCAAAATAGTTCTGTAAAAATATACATTCCGTATTGTAAATTTTCTTCTCCTAAATCATAAACATCTGCAACAATTAAAGTGTTGTCTAATTCTATATTTGTGTATTCGTTAAAATATTTTAAAGAACCTTTTATAAACGGTATAAGTTTTGTTTTTAATACTTTTGTTTTTGGGTCTTTATCTAATATTTCGTATAAATCTTCTAATATTGGCATATCTCTACTATTTTTAAATACTTTTGTTATTGTTATTTTGTCTTCTTCGCCTGTTTTGTATAAACTTTCATCATCAAATGTAATTCCTTTTTGAGCATAACATTCAATTAGTTTGTCTTCTAATATTGCTTTTTCTTCTTCATCTATTTCTCCAAAAATCATATTAAAAAATCCTATTAATTTACTTATTTTTGTTGCTAAATATCCTTTTTCGTTTTCTTCTATACTTTCTTTTCTTATATCAAATACATTTATATATGTATTTGATGTTGGTCCTATTTTTAACATAGTTCCTCCTAGCTTTTTACATAAGTTTGTGTATTCTCTATCTGGGTCTATAACGTATTGTTCTATTCCAAGTAGTCTATTTCTTAATATTAATAATTTTGTATAAAATGATTTACCTGCCCCACTTGTTCCAAATATACTTAAGTTTGCATTTTTATATTTTCCTGTGTCATATCTATCTATAAATACTAAGCTATTGTTATAAATATTTGTTCCTACGTAAATGCCTTGTTCATCGAATATTGACGATGAAATAAATGGATATGTAGAAACTAAGCCTTGTGTTAGTATATTTCTTTTACTTACTTGTTTTATGTCTTCGTTATTTTCTAATATTGGCATACACGAAAGAAATGCTTGTTCTTGCCTAAAGTAAGCTCTTCTTGTTTGCATTCCTTTGCTTTGTACTATTCCTTCAATTTTGTTTAGTATATATTCTAATTCTTTTTTATCTTCCGCATAAACATTTATGTATATGTACAAAAAATATAGTTCTTCGTTGTCTACTTGCATTTGTTTTCTTATATATTTTGCATCATTGTATGTAAATGCTGCTATGTCTATATCTTGGCTGTTTTTATTTTTTGTTTGTAAATCTACTCCTACATTTCCTATATGATATGTTAATTCTCTTATTGTTTTGTAAGAGTCTTTTTTTTCATAAAATATTGATATGTTCATATTTATGTTTGTATCTATTAAATTTTTTAATAGTAAGTCGTTTTGTTCTCTGTAATAGTTTACTATTAGAATTGTAGAATAGTATATTTCGTCTATTTCTATTAGTTTTGGATTTTGTAAGTTTATATATGAAGGTGAAATTTTATCTAAGCTATTTATTGTTCCTTCTAAAAATTCAAGTTTTTCTTCTTTTTCTTTATTGTTTAATTTTATAGTTATCTCCTCCTTTTATTTTTTTATTCTTTATTTAAAAATAGTTTTGTATTTAAGAATGATGAAATTATATTCTCTGTTTCTTTTTTTTCATCATATTCTTGTACTATATTCCCACATCTAGATAAACATTCTTTTATTTTAAAGTATTTTTCGTTTAAATCTTGTATAATTATTTCTTCTATGCTTTCTTTGTTTTCATTGTTTTTGATTACTATATAAAAATTCTTAGATGAAGATTTTTTTTCTGTATTAATTTTCTTTATGAAGTTTATATATTGTTTTGATAATTCTTTTACATTTTCATTTTCTTCTTTTTCAATTTGTTTTTTTATATTGGAAATATGTTTAGATAAATCTTCTTTATTACTTTGAATTACTATTTGTATATCAAAATTACACGTTTTCAAAAAAATTTTATAAGAATTTAATATTGCCTCTTTTTCTAATTCTGATTTTAAATTATAATTTATGGGAATTACTTTGATTATTTTTATGTAGGAATTATTTTTTAATTTTATAATTCCTTTATCTAGAATTTTTTGAATAGGCAACCATTCTTGTATAGATTTTGTTTCTTGCTTTTTCACGGTTTCTCCTTTTCTTGATTAAATTATTTATATAATAAAACCTTTCTTTTAATTTGTCAACAAAAATCGTTCGACATTTTTCGACTTATGCTTAAAAACTCGCTTATTTACTTACTTTTTTCGATTAAAATTTTTTAAATTTTTTTGTATATTTTTTTTGTTTTTGATTATAATAATGTTATAAGGTTAATATTAGTTGAACAAAGAGTGATATAAGGTTTTGTTGCTTTATGTTATTCGAGCAAAGATGTATATTGGCTTATTTATAGGTTATTATATGTCGGCGATAAGAGTGCATTATTAGTATGCAGGCTATATTTTACTTATATTTATTTCATTTTATATTGGTATTTTTATATGGTTATATTATTGGTAATGTATTCGAGTTAAGATTATATTTATATCTTTGTTTTTTAAGTGGTTGTTAGTAGTCCTTTTTAGGATGAATATGGTTACTTAGGGTGTATTTATAGTCGAGCAACTGATTTTTATGTGTGGTGGATTGCTTATTTATATAGTAATATATATTAGGTGAGTAATTATGCATATTAGTTTTAGCTGAAGATTAATATTAGCTTTATCGATTAATAGCGTAATACAAAAAGTATTACGCTATTAAATATTATATATCTAGGTTTTTTACATATCTTGCATTACTTTCAATAAATTCTCTACGTGGAGCTATTTCATCTCCCATAAGTATTGTAAATATTTCATCAGCTTTTATTGCGTCTTCCATAGTTACTTTTATTAATATTCTGGTTTCTGGGTTCATTGTTGTTTCCCATAGTTGTTCTGGGTCCATTTCTCCTAAACCTTTGTATCTTTGTATATTTATTCCGTCTCTTCCTATTTCACTTAGTTTTTGGTCTCTTTCTTCATCTGAATAACAGTAGATGTCTTGCATTCCCTTTTTTGATAGTTTATATAGTGGTGGTTGAGCAAGATATACATTTCCATTTTCTATTAGTGGTCTCATATATCTAAAGAAAAATGTTAGTAATAATGTTCTAATATGCGCTCCGTCAACATCGGCATCTGCCATTATTATAACTTTTCCATATCTTATTTTTGTTATGTCAAATTCTGCTCCTATTCCTGCTCCAACTGCAACTATAACAGGGTTCAATTTATCGTTTCCGTAGATTTTATCAGCTCTTGCTTTTTCTACATTTAACATTTTTCCCCATAATGGTAAAATTGCTTGAAATTTCCTATCTCTTCCCTGTTTTGCGCTTCCTCCTGCTGAGTCTCCCTCTACTATATATACTTCACATTCTTCTGCAACTTTACTACTACAGTCTGCAAGTTTTCCGAGGTAATGTTGATGTTTCTAATGCTGATTTTCTTCTTACTAATTCTCTTGCTTTTCTTGCTGCTTCTCTTGCACGTGATGCACTAACGCATTTTTCTAGTATTGCTTTTGCTACACTAGGGTTTTCTTCTAAAAATGTTGATAATGCTTCGTTTACCATACTTTGTACAACACCTGCTACTTCGCTATTTCCTAATTTCATTTTTGTTTGGCCTTCGAATTGAGGTTCTTTAACTTTTACTGATATTACTGCTGTTATTCCTTCTCTTATATCTTCACCTTGCAAATTTGAATCTTTTTCTTTTAATATATTATGATTTCTTGCATAATCGTTGAATACTTTTGTTAAAGCTCTTTTAAATCCTTCTAAGTGTGTTCCTCCCTCTATTGTGTTAATATTATTAACAAATGTGTATATGTTTTCAGAGTAAGAGGTTGTATATTGTATTGCAATTTCTACTGGTATTTCTGCTTGTTCTTTTTCTATGTAAATTGGTTCTTTATTTATTGGTTCTTTACTTTTATTTAAGTATTCTACAAATGATTTTAATCCACCTTCAAATATAAATTCTGCTTTTTTTGGTGTTTCTTCCCTTTTATCTTCTATGCTAATAAATAATCCTTTTGTTAAAAATGCCATTTCTCTAAAACGATTTTCTAATATTTCATACTCATAATTTAATGTTTCAAAAATTGTATCATCAGCTAAAAATCTAACTTTTGTTCCTGTTTTATCTGAATCCCCTATTCTTGTTAAAGGTTTTATAGTTTTTCCTTTTTCAAAAGACATTTGGTAAATTCCGCCGTCTCTTTGTATTGTAACTTCACACCAAGTTGATAAAGCGTTTACAACAGATGCACCAACTCCGTGTAGACCTCCTGATACTTTATATCCACTATCTCCCCCAAATTTTCCTCCTGCATTTAGTTGTGTATAAACTGTTTCTGCAGCAGAAATTTTTGTTTTAGCGTGAATGTCTACGGGTATACCTCTTCCATCATCTTCTACACTTATTATATTACCTGGTTCTATAATTACATTTATATTTTTACAATACCCTGCTAATGCTTCATCAACGCAGTTATCTACTATTTCATAAACTAAATGGTGAAGCCCTCTGGCTGAAACACTTCCTATATACATTCCTGGTCTTTTTCTTACGTGTTCTAATCCGTCTAATACTTGAATTTGTTCAGCACCGTATTTATGCTCGTATTTTTCCATTCTTCTTCCTCCTTGATTAAGCTGTTTTTATTATATTATTTAATTTTAAAAAAATCAAGTTCTATTATTTATTTTAATTGTTAACCGTTTTCTTTTTGAAAGCGTTACAGAAGATATATTAGATAAATAACCTTTTAATTCTTTTTCTTTTTGTACTACTATTAAGGATTTTGCTTGTTTTCCTTCGCTTATATCTATTATATTTTTATTGTTTATTGTGTTGAAAAATTTTTCAAAATTTTTTTTATCTTTTATTTTTTTATAGTCTAAAATAAATAAAATTTCATCTTTGTTAAGAATAACATCTTTTCCAATGTGTAAATACATATTTTTCTCCTATTCAATATTAACATTTCCGTCTTTTACAAAGAAAGTTTTGCACATTTTATTATCAATTGTGAATTTATCTGTACAAGTTATTAATATTTGTGTATTACTTATTCCTTTTAAAAAATTTTCTCTTCTTTTACTATCTAATTCAGACATAAAATCATCTAATAAAAGAATTGGATATTCATTTATTTCATCGTAAATTATTTCTAGTTCGGCTAGTTTTAAAGAAAGTATTACTGTTCTATTTTGCCCTTGTGAGCCATAAATATTAACTTGTTTTCCATTTATATAAATAAAAAAGTCGTCTCTATGTATTCCTTTTGTTGTATATCCTTTTATTATATCGCTATCCCAATTCTTTTTTAAAGTTTCAAGATATTTTTGTTTATTTTCATAGTCTGTAATATATTTTATTTTTATTTCTTCTTTATCTTCAGTTATGTTATAATGTATTTTTGATATTTTTTCTTTTATTTTTTCTATAAATTCATTTCTATATTTATATACATTTTCTGCATATTCTGCTAATTTTTCATCCCATATTTCTAAAAGATTTTTACTTTTATTTTCTAGTTTTATTTGTCTTAAGTAATTATTTCTTTGTTCTAATGCTTTTAAGTACATATTTAAATTATATACATATTGTGGTCTTAATTGACTTATTAAGATATTTAAAAATCTTCTTCTTTTGGCCGGGCCACCTTTTAATATTTCAATGTCATCTGGATTAAACATTACTATATTTATATTTCCTAAAATATCGCTAAATTTACTTTGTTTTATTCCATTTATATATATGTTTTTTTTATCTTCTAGCTGAATTTTTATTTTTCCTTCTCTATCTGTTTTTTCAAATTCTATTTCAATTATTGCATTTTGTTCTTCTGTGTTTATTAGTTCTTTTTCTTTTTTTACTCTAAATGATTTGCCTATTGCACATAAAAATATTGCTTCTAATATATTGGTTTTTCCTTGTGCGTTGTCGCCAAAAAAGATATTTATTCCATTGTTTAAGTCTATTTCTTGTTGTTTGTAATTTCTAAAGTTGTTTAATTTTACTTTTTTTATATACATTATTTACTCCACACATTTTTAATCTTTTAATCTTATTGGTAATATCATATATGTATAATCTCCTTCTCCTACTGGTCTTATAACACAAGGTGATATATTTGAACAGAAATCTACATATATTTCTTCATCTTCTATAACTTTTAAAGCATCTAAGAAGTATTTTGGATTGAATCCTGCTTCTAAATTTTTTCCTTCTGTTGTAGTGTATAATTCTTCTTTTGCATCTCCTGTTTGGTTTGTACAAGAAATTGTTACTTTTCCTATGTCTATTAATACTTTTACAGGATATTTTTTTTCTTTTTCTGTTGATGATGCTGATATTAGACTTATTCTTTCAAAACAATCTTGTAAATTGTTTTTGTTTATTCGTATTCTTGTTTCCCAGTTTTCAGGTATAACGTTTTTATAATTTAAAAATTCTCCGTCTAAAAGTCTTGTTACTATTTTGCAATTATCCATTTCAAATAGTGCTTGATTTTTCGAAACACCTATTGATATTGAATCGAATGAATCTAGTATAATTTTGTTTACTTCGTTTAGTGTTTTCCCAGGAATTACTGCACTGAAATCGTTTTTGTTGTTTACTAATTTTGTACTATTCCAAGCTAATCTAAATCCATCTACTGCTACAACGTTTAGTGTGTTTCCTATTGTTTGAAATAAACATCCTGTAAATATTGGTCTATTTTCTTCTATACTAACTGCAAATATTGTTTTTCTTATCATACTTTTTAGTGTGTTTTGTTCTATTTGTATTGAGTTTTCTATTGTTATTTGTGGTAGTTCTGGGAATTCGTCTGGGTTCATTGTTGCTAGTTTATATAATGAACCTTCACATTCTATAACTAATAGATTATTTTCATTTAACGTTATATTTATTTCAGTATCTGGTAATTTTCTTATTATTTCACTAAACATTATTGCATTAACTACTGTATTTCCTTGTTGTTCTACTTTTGCTTCCATTATATATTCTATTCCTATTTCTAAATCATAGGTTGTAAATTTTACTTCATTATCATTTGTTTGAATTAATATTCCTTCTAGTATAGGCATTGTTGTTTTTGATGCTACCGCTTTTATTACGGAATTAAGTGCTTTAAGGATTTTATCCTTTTCACATACAATTTTCATTTCAAACGCTCCTTTATTAATATAATATATTTAGTAGTATTAGTAGTAGGTAATGTGGAAACAGTGGAAAAGTATTTCAACGCTAGATTCCCGTAAGAAAAATTTTGTGTATAATTATGTTGAAAATTAACCAAGATATCCACAATCCAAAAACTAAAATGTGTAAATGTTTAGTTATCAACAACTTATTTACATACTATTAACATTTTGTTGTTGATAACTAATGTAGCAGTTCCCTAAGAAGAATTACATCCATTTTTTAAAACGAAAGTTTTTACAAACAATATTTTTAAAAAAGTTTTATAAACATTTTGTTTTTAATTAATTAGCATTAAGTATTAAGTTTTTCACACTATCCACAATTAATTTCGTGTTTCCATTTTCTTTTATTTCAGATTCAATTTTTCTACAAGCGTGCATAACTGTAGTATGGTCTCTTTTTCCAAAGCTCTCCCCTATTTTTGCAAGTTGCATTTGTGCAATATCACGGCATAAATACATTGCTATTTGTCGTGGATATGCAAGGTCATTTGAACGTTTTGAGCTTTTTAAATCTTTTGGATTTATGTTGAAATATTTTGCAACTACTTCTTGTATATATTCTGGTGAAACTATTTTTTCTTTTTGTGCTACTATATCGTTTATTGCTCTTTCTGCCATTTCCATTGTTAATGGACTATGTGTTAATGAAGCTTTTGCTATCATTTTATTTAGTACGCCTTCTAGTTCTCTAATGTTTGAATCTATTTTTGTTGCTATATTTGAAAGTATCATATCGTCTATTACTATGTTATCGAATTGAGCTTTTTTTCTAAGTATTGCAAGTCTTGTTTCATAGTCTGGATTTGATATATCTGCAATTAATCCCCATTCAAAGCGTGATTTTAGCCTGTCTTCTAATAGTTTTATTTCTTTGGGAGGTCTATCGCTAGAGATTATTATTTGTTTTCCGTTTTCGTGTAGTGTATTAAATGTGTGAAAAAATTCTTCTTGTATTTTTTCTTTTCCGGCTATGAATTGTACGTCGTCTATTAATAGTACATCTACGTTTCTATATTTTGTTCTAAATTCTTGGTTAGTATTGTCTTTTATTGCATTTATTAATTGGTTTGTAAATGTTTCTGATGTTACATATAATACTTTTGAGGAATGATTTTTCTTTAATATTGAGTTTCCTATTGCGTGCATTAAGTGAGTTTTTCCAAGCCCTACGCCACCATATAAGAATAGTGGATTATATGAAGTTGCAGGAGCTTCTGCTACTGCTAGTGCTGCTGCGTGTGCGAAACGATTGCTATCCCCTACTACGAATGTTTCGAAGGTGTATTTTGGAATTAAAAATGAAGTTGAGTATCCTGAAATGGAATCAACTGAATCGTTTGCAACGTGTTCGTTTTCAATAATTGTTTTTTCATTTAATACTATATTTATATCACAATCGGTATTTGTAAGATATTTAAAAGTGTTTAGTATTAGGTCATAATATCTATTATTTATAGAGTCTCTTTGTATAATTGATGTTGCTCCTAAAATGTATGTATCATTTTCTTTTCCAACTATTGTAAGGTTTTTTATCCAAGTATCATATGATATTCTAGTTATTTCATCTTTTAGTAATTCTTTTGCTTGGTTTAAAAGGTCATTTAATTCGTTTGGCATTGTTATTCATTCCTTCCACACGGATTTTTTTGTATATATTAATGATTACAAAAAATAAAAAGCAAACTTATCCACAAACTTATCCACAAATGTTGATAAGTTTTTTAGTGAGATTATAGTTTTCTTTTGTATCTTTTGTTATATTCTTAATTTTGTATGATAATAATATCAAAAAATATAGAAGATAGTCAATACAAATGTGGAAAATTTATAAAATTTTAGATGTATGATTTTATTCTTCATATGGTTTTGAATTAGAAGTTAAACCTAACAAATAATCTGTTGAGGTATTATAGAATTTTGCTAATTTTATTAGATTATAAATATCAATTGTTATTTCTCCTGTTTCGTATCTTGAATATGTTTGTTGAGTGCAATTTAGTAATTTACTAATATCTTTTTGAGTTAAGTCTTTATCCTCTCGCAATTGTCTAATTCTTAACATATTATCAGTCCTCCATTTCAATTATAAAAAATTCGTAAAACGTGTATTGACTTTTACGCGTATTATGTGTAAAATATTTTTATACACGTATTACGTGTATAAATGTTATATAAGAAAGAGGGTAAAGTTATGGTAACAAAAGAAAAGCGGGATAACTTTAATAGCATTAGTTATAACAGTAATTGTGCTATTAATATTAGCTGGTGTAACGGTTAATTTAACACTACAGGACGGAGGAATATTCAGTAGAGCACAATTAGCAGCACAAAATTACGCAGATGCACAGGAAAAAGAATTAGTTGAACTAGAACAGTTTGATACTGAAATAAATGATACAATAAATAATGTAAGTCTTCGTATAACTGATAAAGAGGAACTAAAAGATTTTGCGAAAAAAGTAAATGAAGGAAAAACATTTGTAGGAGAAACAATTGTATTATGGGAAGATATTGATTTAGGAAATGAAGTTTGGATACCAATAGGAACAAAAGAGAAACCTTTTTCCGGAACATTTGACGGGGAAGGGCATACAATAAGTAATTTAACAACAGATGCTGAAAAAGAATATCAAGGTTTATTTGGGGTAAGTACAGGTACAATAAAAAATATAGGTATAGAAAGTGGCGAAGTAAAAGGAAGGAATTATGTAGGAGGAATTGTTGCGTATACTTCTGGAAAAATTGAGAATTGTTATAATAAAGCAAATGTAATAGGAAAGAGTATTGAAATGAACTTAGCTGAAGGTTTGCGTACTGGAAGAATTGGAGGTATAGTAGGTTATGTTAGTGGAGAAGGTGGGTATGTTTATAGATGCTATAATGAAGGAGATATTAGTGTAATTGATGATAATTCAAGTGAGCGTGTCTATGGTGCTTTTGTAGGTGGTATTTGTGGTTGTAATTATGGTACTACTGAGTTGTGTATGAATAGTGGAAAAATTGATTTAACTTCTAGAAATATAAATTCTATGGTAGGTGGAATAACTGGAGACGGCGGGGATGTTTCAAATTGTTATAATTCTGGCGATATTAATTCTATGTGTGGAAGTGTTATAAACTGTGGAGACTCTTGTTGTGGAGGAGTAATTGGGCAGACAGGTGGTATAGTATTTAGATGTTTTAATATTGGAAAGGTTGGTTCGACACATACAGAACATAGTAGTAGAACTGGTATTGTAGTTGGAGGATTAATTAATGGGGAGTGTTCTGAATGTTACGGTTTAAAATGTGATGATTACAAGATTATAGGTGAAATTGTTGGAGGAGGATTTACGGAGACTGACTCAGAGGGGCATAGCTTTGTTGTTGATTCAGACAGTATTTTAAAAGAAAAATTTTTTGAAAAATGTGGAGACTTGTTTACTGAAAAGGAAGGTAAAATAGAGTTTAACTAATAAAAAATATTTATATATTGAAATTAAAGGCTTAAAGATGTTTATTTGCATTTTATGTAAAATAATGGTATAATAGAAAGTGATGTAGGTAATATATTATGTCAGTTTAAAAGAAACGTTTCTAAATAAAGGAGGAAAAAGAGATGGAAGAACGGACTAAAAAAATATTAGAAGGAGTAGCAATATTATGTGTCTGGCTAGCTATGGAACTATATGCAGTAGCTGTAATAAATGGAGGATTTTCATCCGAAATAATGATGACATTTGTAATATTACTCGATTGTGGTGCAGCGATTATATTTGAGATATTATGCTGCCTTAAAAATTCAGAAAAGCAAGGCTTCTTTTATGGAATGGCTATAGTTACGTGTTGTTTTAACATTTTTTTATATACTATTTTTTAAGTACAAATGAAACGTTTCTTTCGCTCTATACTGTTTTTTTAGGTATAGGGCTTTTCTTTTTTGTTATTTCCTTTTATTTCAAAAAGAATTTTTGTGAATTGTGTTGTAAATTGTCTAAATTTAAAATATAATTAAATAGGAAATAGAAAGTAGGGAGGAGAAGAACTAATGAAAAAGAAAAAAGTGTTTTTGCTTTTTTATACTTTTCTTGCATTAATTTTTAGTGCTAATGTTGTTTTTGCTGATGTAGGAAGTTTTGAGTCTTATAGTAGTGGAAGTTCAGGAGGAGGAAGTTCAAGTTGGAGTAGTAGCAGTAGTGGAAGAAGTCATTCTAGTAGCAGTTATAGTAGTTATGATTATGATGATGATTATAGTGGTGGTAGTATGAGTGCTGTTGAAGTAATTGCTTTTATTGCTATTTTAATTATAGTTGTGGCTATTCAAATGGCTAAGTCAAAACAAAATATGCCAAGTGTTCCACGCAATATTAATACTATGCCACAATATGATGTAGAATCTAAGATAAAAGAAGTTGATGAATTATTTAACAAAGAGGTATTTTTATCTTGGGCTAAAAATATTTTTGTTAAGTTGCAAGAAGCTTGGATGGAAAGAGATTGGAGTACTATTAGAACTTTTGAAACAAATGAACTTTATGAACAACATAAACGTCAGTTACAAGGATATATTGATGCTAAACAAATTAATATGCTAGAAAGAATTTGTGTAAAATCTGCATCGCTTTATGATTTTAAACAAGAGGGAGGCCGTGATATTTTATCAATTAATTTAAGTTCTAAAATGATTGATTATATTGTTGATGAGGATACAAAACAAATTATAAAAGGCGATAAGATTACTGAAAGACATAGCACTTATAGAATGACGTTTGTAAGAAAATCTGGAATAAAAACAAAGGCTACAACAGGAGAAGTTAAAACTACGAATTGTCCAAATTGTGGTGCACCTACAGAGGTTACATCTTCTGGTAAATGCTCGTATTGTGGTAGTGTTATAACAAATGATGAGCACGATTGGGTATTGTCTAATTTGGAAAAGGTTATGTAATATTATTTTTTAATATTAAATTTTTAAATAAATGAGTTATTTCATTTATAAATTTAGGAGGAATTTTTATGGGATTAATTAAATCTGCAGTAAGTGCAGTAGGAAGTACACTTCACGATCAATGGAAGGATGTTATTAGTTGTGAAAATATGACTAATGATGTTTTAATGGTTAAAAAAACTACGGATACAGGTATTATATCGAATAAGAGTGCAATTATTGTTGCACCTGGTCAATGTGCTATTATTTATAATAATGGTAAGGTTATTGATGCAACAGCGGAAGAGGGAATTTATACATTTGATTCTTCTACTGAGCCTTCATTTTTTGCAGGTCAATTTGGAGCTGTGTTTAAAGAAATGTGGCAACGTTTTACTTATGGTGGGGGAGCAGCTCAACAACAAGCGGTATTTTTCTTCAATATTAAGGAAATTATGGATAATAAATTTGGAACTAAAGAGCCAATAATTTTTCAAGATTGGTCTCACGCTATACCAAATCAAATGACTGGTGCTGTAATGCCTATGATGGTTAGTATTAGATGTTTTGGTACATATACATTTAAAATTGCAAATCCAGCTTTATTTATGGAAAAAATTGCAGGAACTGCTGAGGTTTATAAGAAGGAACAATTGCAAGAACAAATGAGAACTGAGATTATGGCTGTATTCCAAAATGTTACAAATGAGCTTGGAGGAGAAAATTACAAAGTTCCTGTTCTTCAAATGCCTAGCCAAACTGATGAGATAAGAGTTATGATGGACCAAAAGGTTTTTGATGAGAAGATTCGTGAAAGGGGAGTTGAAATAGTTTGCTTTGCTGTTGAATCTGTTTCTCTTGATAAGGAATCTGAAGAAAAAATTCAAAGATATGAATTAAGTTCTAATGCTTATATGCAACAAGGTAGAATGGTTGATGCGTATTCAAATGCTATGGAAGATGCTGCTAAAAATACATCGGGTGCTGCTAATGGTTTTATGGGTATTGGTATGGTTAATATGATGTCTGGCGGAATGGGAAATGGTGTTACTTCTGGTCCTTGGAATGCAAATACTGCTAATAGTTCGGTTAACAATAGTAATCAACCTAATAATCAAAGTATGCAAGAGCCTAAGAATGAAGGATGGAAATGCAGTTGTGGTAGTGTAAATGATGTAAATGCAAAGTTTTGCTCAGCTTGTGGTAAAGCAAAAGATTCTAAAAAAGTATGCCCAAAATGTAATGCAGAAAATGGGGCAGAGGCTAAATTCTGTGCTAGTTGTGGGGAGAAACTTTAAATAGTATTTTTTTTATAAAATTAAAAGGATAGAAGAGTTAAATATATTTTCTCTTTTATCCTTTTATATTACCTGTAAAAACCTAGGGGCATATTATTTTTATCAAATATTTCTTTCCAACTTCCTCCGTGATTTTCGAAATATGATTTAGCATCTGCAATAAAGGTTCGTACGTCTGTGTATTGCATATAATTATCAGAAAATATTGAAAATGCTTTGGAAGAAATGATATCATCGGAATTATCATCAGTTAATTTACCCTGCATATGAAAAGTAACTGGTTTATAGTTTTTGTCATAAGTTAATATAATTTGGTTGTCGTTGTTTTTATATGTAAAATGAAAATATCTATCTTGAAGACTTGCACGGTATTCAACATCTGCTTTTCGTCTAAGTTCATCTATAATTTCTTGTTCTTCCTTTTTTTTGTTATCTGCTTTAAACATAAATAAAAAGGTTGTGCTCATAGAAATTATTATAATTAAAAAGCATATTATTAATATAAATAAAAATTTTATTGCTTTTATAATACTGTGTGTCATATCTTGCGTAATGGTAATTTTCTTTACTAAGATATCGTGTATGTCGTTATCTACTAATTCATCTAGCGTAACATTAAATATTTTTGATATTTCTTTTGCTTGAATTATATCTGGAACTGTTTGACCTAGTTCCCAATTAGAAATAGTTTGCCTTGTGACATTTAATTTTTCCGATAATTGTTCTTGAGAGAGTTTTGCGCTTTTTCGTAGTTCACTAATCTTTTTTCCAAATTCCATATGTTGTTCCTCCTTTGTTTATTATTGTATATGGAAAAAATAAAAAAGTCTAGCAAATTTATTTGGAATGTGTTTAAATCTTACGCAAATTTATTTTGCAATAAAAATTATAACTAAAATGCGTGTAAATATTGACAAACATACGGGTATTGTTATATAATAACAATACTTGTTTTGTTAAATAAGATAAAATATAGATATTAATACATTAGGAGGTGCAAAATGAAAAGAACATTTCAACCAAAAAAGAGACAAGAACAAAAAGAACACGGTTTTATGAAAAGAATGAAAACTAGAGCAGGAAGAAATATATTGAAAGCAAGACGTGCTAAAGGAAGAAAAAAATTAAGTGCTTAGTTTTACTAGAGTCACACGTATATGTAGTGACTCTTTTTACAATGGATAATATTTATACAGAGTGATGTATTATGAATAAAATATTAAAATTGAAGAAAAATTATGAGTTTAAAAATGTTTTAACTAGAGGAAAGTGCTATTCTGGTAACTGCTTAAATGTATTTATTAAAAGAAATAATTTTAATACGAATTATATAGGTATAGCTATAAGTGTAAAGTTTGCTAAGGCTGTTAAGCGTAATAGGATTAAAAGACTTATTAGCGAAAATTATAGATTACTTGAAAAGAATTTAAAAAAAGGTTATAATATTGTTTTTCTATGGAAAAGGAATGTTGACTTTTATAATGCTAATTTTTACAATATTAAAAATGATATGATAAATATTTTTAAAAAGGCAGGATTATTAGAAGAATGAGAAGACTTTTTGTTTTTTTTATAAAACTATATAAAAAGTATATTTCACCAATTTTTCATTATTTTGGAATAGAATGCAAGTATTATCCTACTTGTTCAGATTATACAAGACAGGCTATAGAGAAATATGGTGTAATAAAGGGACTATTTTTAGGAATAAAAAGAATTTTAAAGTGTAATCCTTTTTCAAAAGGAGGGTATGACCCTTTAAAATAAAATTAAAAAGGAGATTTTATAATGATATCTTTTTTTGCAAATATTTTTGGATATATTTTGAATGTTTTATATCAAGTTGCGAATAATTATGGGTTAGCAATTATATTATTTTCGTTAATTTTGAAGTTAATTATGCTTCCGATTTCTATTAAACAACAAAAAACAATGAAGAAATCAGTAAAAATTCAAGAAAAAATGAAAATAATTCAAGATAAATATAAAAATAATCCAGAAAAATTAAATCAAGAGACATTGGAATTATATAGAAGTGAAAAAATGAGTCCATTTAGTGGATGTTTTAGTGCTATTGCTCAAATTGTAATTTTATTTGCAGTTTTTTACTTAGTAAGAAGTCCACTTACATATATGAAAAAAGTAGAGCCAGAATTAATTGAACAGTATACAAATGAAATAAAAGAACAAGAGGAAAATAAAAATAATCCTTACCCTGAAATTGCAATTATAAATAATAAAGGTAGTGAAGATGAAAGAGTTTATATTAATATGGATTTTTTAGGTTTAGATTTGAGTAGTGTACCTAACCAATCTCTTACGGATTATAGGGTTTATATAATTCCAGGTTTATATGTTTTAACATCTTTTATATCTATGAAAATGTCAACAGCAATGCAAAATGGCTCTAAAAAAGAAGAAAACGAAGAGCCTAACGAGCTAGATGCAGTTGCTCAAGCTAATAAGAGTATGGGATATGTTATTCCAATTATGTCAGTTTCAATTGCAATAGTTGCACCTCTTGGTCTTGCGTTGTATTGGTTAATTAATAATTTATTAATGATTGTTGAGAGATTAGTGCTAAATAAATTTCTAAAAGAGGAGGAAGCATAATGGAGGAAAACAATATTTTTGAAGGTAAAACTACTAATGAAGCTATAGAGAATGGATTAAAAAAGTTAGGAATAAAAAAAGATGAAGCTGAAATAAAAGTGCTTGATTCTACAGATAAAAGGAGTTTTTTTAGTATTCTTACACCAAGAGTTGTTAAAGTGCAAATAGTGAAAAAAGAGGATAAAAAACAAGAAAAAGTTGAAAAGAAAGAGGCAAATGTAGAATTTGATTTTGATAAAGCTAAGAATAATTTAGATATGTTTTTTGAAGAATGGTTGAAAGTTATTCCTAATAAAAATATAACTTATAGTATAGTAAAAGAAAATATATATGTAAAAGTTGATATAAACGGTGATGATTTGAATTATCTTATTGGGCATAGGGGAGATGTTTTAAATAATTTACAAATTATTTTGTCTTCAATAGCAAGTAAAAATCAAGAAAATAAAGTGAAAGTTATTTTGAACATTTGTGGATATAAAGAAAAAAGAGAAAAATCACTTGAAGAATTAGCTGAAAAATTAGAAAAGACTGTTGTTAGAACAAAAAAATCTATTACTTTAGAACCTATGACTGCTTATGAAAGAAAGATTATTCATTCTAAGCTACAAAATAGTAAAAAAGTAGTAACAACAAGTATTGGAGAAGAACCATATAGAAAAGTGGTTATTTCGTTAAAATAATATAAAAAAATCGGAAGTCAAAGTTCGGATTTTAATCAGTTTTAAAGTATTTTTAAAAAAGATTTTATCTGTATTTTGACTTGTTTTATTATATAGGGAGGAAACAAAAATATGAGTACGATAGCAGCTATTTCTACGGCTATAGGAACTAGCGGGATTGGTATTGTAAGAATGAGTGGAGATAAATCTTTTTATGTGCTAAATAAAATATTTAAACCTAAGAAAGATTTTAATATAGATGAGATTAAGGGATATTCCATTAAATATGGATATATTATGGATGAGGATAGAGTTATTGATGAGGTTTTAGTGTCATTTTTCAAAGCTCCAAGCAGCTATACAACAGAAGACTTATGTGAGATTAGCTCTCACGGAGGAACTTTTGTTGTTAAAAAAATTTTGGAATTGTGTTTAAAAAATGGCGCAAACCTTGCGGAACCAGGCGAATTTACTAAAAGAGCTTTTTTAAATGGTAGAATTGATTTATCACAAGCTGAAGCTGTTATTGATATTATAAATTCAAGAACTGATAAAGAGGCTAAAAGTTCAATAAATCAGTTAGAAGGAAGTTTATCGAGGCAAATAGGTAAAATAAGAGACTTGCTTATGCAAATAATGGTTAATATAGAAGTTAGTATTGATTATCCAGAATATGATGAAGCCAATGAAATTCAGTCTACGAATACTTTACAAATATTGCAAGAGGTTAAAGAAAATTTAGAAAGTCTTGAAAAAAGTTTTGAAAATGGTAAGATAATTAAAGAGGGAATTAAACTTGCCTTAATTGGTAAGCCAAATGCAGGAAAATCATCTTTATTAAATGCCATTTTACAAGAAGAACGTGCTATTGTTACAGCAGTAGAGGGGACAACAAGAGATACTATAGAAGAGGATGTAAGCATTAATGGAATACCTTTACATATTATTGATACTGCAGGAATTAGAAATTCAACTAATGAGGTTGAAAAAATTGGAATTGAAAAGTCTAGAAAAATGGCTCAAGATGCTGATTTAATTATTGCTATTTTCGATTGTAGCACAGAACTTACTAATGAGGATTTAGAGATTTTAAAGTTGCTTATAGGTAAAAAATGTATTGTGGTACTTAATAAAGTTGATTTAGGTATTAATAAAGTTAATAAAAGTGCATTTAAGCCTGTTGCAGATAGTTCAAATATTATAGAAATTTCTGCTAAAGAGGGAATAGGTATTGAAAAAATTTATGATAAAATTACAGAAATGTTTAATATAAATGAAATTTCACTTGATGATAGCACTATTGTAACAAATGTACGACATAAAAATATTATAGTTAAAGCAATAGAATATACGAATAATGCTATTGATGATATAAAGAAAAATGTTCCTATGGATATAATGAGTATTTCTGTAAAAGAAATTTTAGAGGAATTAGGTAAAATTACAGGGGAAAGTGTTTCCGATGAAATTATAAAAGAAATTTTTTCTAATTTTTGTTTAGGAAAGTAAAGCGTGAAAATGAAATATAAGCTTATTTTTTTGAAAAATAATATAACGTATAAATTGAGGAACAAAAATGGCTAAAAACGAATTTTGAGGACAAGGTAATATGTTATTGCTATAAAAAAACAAAAATAAAGCAAAAAATACGAAACGAAAAATACAAACCATATAGACAAATATAATATAAAAGTAGCTAAAGATAAATAATATTAAATAGAAAATTGTCAATAAAGTATAGAGAACACAAATTCTTGTTTCACAAAAAACGGTTTTTGTAGTATGATTGGAGGAGTTTAATGAGTTATTTTGCAGGAGAATATGATGTAGCAGTTATTGGAGCAGGGCACGCAGGATGTGAGGCAGCACTTGCATCTGCTAGGCTAGGAAAAAAGACGTTGTTGTTTTCTATTAGTTTGGAGGCTATTGCAAATATGCCGTGCAATCCACATATTGGGGGGAGTTCTAAAGGTCATCTTGTTAGAGAAATTGATGCTCTTGGTGGAGAGATGGGAAGGAATATTGATAAGACTTTTATACAAATTAAGATGCTTAATAAGTCTAAAGGCCCAGCTGTATATTCTTTAAGAGCTCAAGCTGATAGAAAAATGTATCATTCAGAAATGAAGTATACTTTAGAAAAACAGGAAAATTTATTTGTAAAACAGGCTGAGATTGTAAGTATTGGTGTAAAGGATAAAAAAGTTGATACAATAGAAACTAATATTGGAGCTATTTATAAGGTAAAAGCTATAATTGTAGCTACAGGAACCTATTTAAAGGGAAAAATTCATATTGGAGAAGTGTCTTTTGAAAGTGGACCTGATGGTGTTTTCCCAGCTAATAAGCTATCAGATTGTTTAAAATCTTTAGGAATTGATTTACTTAGATTTAAAACTGGAACTCCTGCTAGAATAAATAGAAATTCAATTGACTTTTCTAAAATGGAGGTTCAAGAAGGGGATAGCGATATAGAAATGTTTTCTTTCGAGGATGATGTGGTTAATAAAAAGCAGTTACCTTGCTATTTAACGTATACAAATGAAAAAACACATCAAATTATAAGAGATAATTTACATCGCTCACCATTATTTGCAGGAAAAATAGAAGGAACGGGCCCTAGATATTGTCCTTCTATCGAGGACAAGGTTGTGAGATTTGCAGATAAGCAAAGACATCAAATTTTTGTAGAACCAATTGGGGAAAAGACCGAAGAAATGTACATACAAGGAATGAGTTCATCACTTCCTGAAGATGTTCAAATCGCTATGTATAGAACTATTCCGGGATTAGAAAATGCTGAATTTACAAGACCAGCTTATGCAATTGAATACGATTGCATTGAACCATCACAGCTTAAGGTGTCATTAGAATGTAAAAAAGTAGAAGGGCTATTTTTTGCAGGTCAAATTAATGGTACTTCAGGGTATGAGGAGGCTGCAGCACAAGGGATTATTGCGGGGATTAATGCAGTAAGAAAATTGGAGAATAAAACTCCTATTGTTTTAAGACGTGATGAGGCTTATATTGGCGTTTTAATAGATGATATTGTTACTAAAAGCACAAATGAGCCTTATAGAATGATGACGTCTAGAGCAGAATATAGGCTTTTATTAAGACAAGATAATGCTGATTTAAGATTAACTGAAATTGGGTATAATGTTGGATTGATAAGTGATGAAAGATATAATAAATTTGTTATAAAAAGAGAAAATATAGCTAGAGAAATTGAAAGATTAAAATGTAAGGTAATAAAACCAACGGAAGAGGTAAATAATTTACTTTCTAAGTATGGAACGTCTAGAATTGACACGGGTGTAAAGCTTTCAGATTTATTAAAACGTACGGAGTTATCTTATAATTCTTTAGCAGATATTGATGATGATAGACCAAGTCTTACTAAACAAGAGCAGGAAGAAGTGCAAATACAAATTAAATATGAAGGTTATATAAATATGCAATTAGCAGAAGTAGAAAAAGCTAAGAAATTAGAAAATAAAGCATTATCTGAGGATATTGATTATGACAATATAAAAGGATTAAGACTTGAAGCAAGGCAAAAACTAAATAAGTATAAACCAATATCAGTAGGTCAAGCATCAAGAATTTCGGGGGTTTCACCAGCGGATATATCTGTTTTGCTAATATATTTAGAACAGGAAAAAAGAAAAAATAGGTGATTTAATGGAAAAGAAAGAATTTTTTGAGAATTTAAGAAAACAAGCTAGCAAATTGAATATTAATATGGAGAATGATGAGTTAGAAAAATTTTTTTCTTATATGAATTTATTAATAGATTGGAATGAGAAAATTAATTTGACAGCTATTACAGAGCCAGAAGATATTATAAAAAAGCATTTTGTTGATTCTTTAGAGATTAATAAATATATAATGGAAAAAAGTAATGTAATAGATGTGGGAACTGGTGCTGGTTTTCCAGGTTTACCATTAAAAATTGTGAGAAAGGATATAAATATTACTTTATTAGATTCTTTAAATAAGCGAATAAATTTTTTAAATGAAGTAATTAGCTTTACTGATTTAAATAATATTAAAACTGTGCATTTTAGAGCAGAAGATGCTGGAAAAAATACACAGTTTAGAGAAAAGTTTGATGTAGTTACATCTAGAGCTGTTGCACCACTTAATATTTTAGCTGAATATATGCTACCTTTTGCAAAAGTAAATGGATGTTGTATTTGTATGAAAGGTAGCAATATAGACGAAGAAGTTAAGACAAGTGTAAAAGCTATTAATGAGTTAGGGGGAAAAATAGAAAATTTAGAGGAATTTGAATTGCCGGATTCTGATATTAAAAGAAGTATTGTAATTATAAGGAAAATAAAGTCTACACCTAGCAAATATCCAAGAAAAGCAGGGATGCCAAGTAAAAATCCAATTATCTAAGAAAATTTTTTATACATATATATTTAAAATTATTTCTTATAAGAAAAAAATGAAAATTTGTTTAAAAAATCATTGACATATTAAAGATATTTTTATATTATTAATATGTTAAGATTTTTTTATTTTGGAGGGATAATTTTGGGAAAAATAATAGCTGTCGCAAACCAAAAGGGTGGAGTAGGTAAGACTACAACCGCAATAACTTTAAGCACTATGCTTGCAAAGAAGAACAAAACTGTAATGTTAATAGATGCCGACCCACAAGGGAATGCAACGAGTGGTCTTGGAATTGAAAAAGAAATAGAAAAATCTATTTATGATGTTTTAATAGAGGATGTATCAATTCAAGATGTTATGAAAAAATCTAATGTAAAAAATTTACAAGTTTGTCCTTCTAATATAAATTTAGCAGGTGCTGAAGTAGAGCTAGTTTCTATGGTTTCAAGAGAACAAAGGTTAAAAGAAAAAATAGAAGAGGTTCAAGAACAATTCGATTATATTATTATAGATTGTCCACCTTCTTTAGGGCTTATAACATTGAATGCTTTTACAGCTGCTAATAGTATATTAATACCAATTCAGTGTGAATATTATGCTTTAGAAGGATTAGGCCAACTTATGAATACGGTAAATATCGTTAAAAAGCATTTAAATAAAAGCTTAGAAATAGAAGGTGCATTACTTACAATGTATGACATAAGAACCAATTTGTCAAATCAAGTTGTGAAAGAAGTTAAAAATTACTTTGGTGATAAGGTTTATAAAACTGTTATTCCAAGAAATGTAAAGCTTAGTGAAGCACCAAGTTATGGCTTACCAATAACACTTTATGATGCAAAATCAAAGGGTGCAAAGAGTTATGAGAAATTTGTAAAAGAGTTTTTAAAGAATAATGAGATTGTCACAAAAGCAAAACATATGAAATAGAATAGGAGGTAGGATATGGCTAAAAAAACAGGTTTAGGTAAAGGATTAGAAGCTATTTTTGCAAATAATATTAGCGAAGAAGAAATTAGAGAAAATGAAGTAATTGAAAAATTAAAGATAACAGAAGTAGAACCAAATAGAAATCAACCAAGGAAAAACTTTGATGAAGAGGCATTAGATGAATTGGCTGATTCAATAAAAAGATATGGAGTTATTCAACCTATAATCGTTGTAAAAAAAGACGATTATTATGAAATTGTTGCAGGAGAAAGGCGTTGGAGAGCTTCAAAAAAAGCGGGTTTAAAAGAAATTCCAGCTATTGTACGAGAGGGAGATGACAGGAAAAATAAGGAAATTGCTTTAATAGAAAATGTTCAAAGAGAAGATTTAAATGCATATGAGAAAGCGTTAGGAATAAGAGAATTAATGGACGAATACGGTTTAACTCAACAAGAAGTTGCTGAAATTTTAGGTAAGAGTAGAAGTAGTATAGCAAATACAGTAAGAATATTGAATTTAGATGAAAGAGTTCTTGAACTAGTAAAGCAAGGAAAACTAGCAGAAGGTCACGCACGTACACTTCTTGCAATTGAAGATAAGGATAAACAGTATAAGACCGCATTACAAATGCTTGAAAGAGGTTCTACAGTTAGGGACTTTGAAAAAAGAGTAAACTATAAAAAAAATATGAAGAAAAAAGATGAAAAGTATGAAGCAATTTTTAGAGATATAGAAGATTCTTTTCAAGGCTTTTTTGGAACAAAAGTTAAGCTAGAACCAGGAAAAAGAAAAGGAAAAATTGTAATTGAATATGCCTCAAACGAGGACTTAGAAAGAATTTTAGAGCTTATAAAATAAAGGGGGAAATACAATATGGATGGAATATTAAATTTTTTGAGAACGGATATTTTTTTAATAGTTATGGGATGTTCATTAATAGTTTTATTATTATTGTACATAATAAATATTGTAAAACTATGCAATTTAAGAAAAAATTATAAAAATTTTATGAATAAAATTGGAAATGGAAATAACATTCAAGAAACTATAGATAAATATATGGAAAAGATAAATAATGTTGAACAAGAAAATAAAAATATAAAGAATTATTGTCAACAATTAGATAAAACACTTGCTACTTGTGTACAGAAAATAGGATTGGTAAGATATAATGCTTTTAAGGATACAGGAAGTGATTTAAGTTTTACATTAGCTTTGCTAAATGAAGAAAATACCGGTATAGTTTTAAATGGAATCTATTCAAGAGAAATGTCTAATATATATGCAAAGCCAGTTGAAAAGGGAAAATCAACATATACACTTTCAGAAGAAGAAAATCAAGCAATAAATAAAGCAATAAATAACTAAAAATCCAAAAATTTCTATTGACAAGAAGTGGTTAAATGTGTTAATATATATACTGTTACCGACGGTGTTTGGTAACACTCGCAGAGGTGGTCGAGTTGGTTTATGGCACCAGTCTTGAAAATTGGCGTAGGTTTATAGCCTACCGTGGGTTCGAATCCCACCCTCTGCGCCACGTGGAGGCGTACCCAAGTGGTTGAAGGGGACTGTTTGCTAAACAGTTAGGGTTCGTAAGGGCCGCGGAGGTTCAAATC
>CANRAM010000009.1 GCA_947628605.1 uncultured Clostridia bacterium
GGAGACAAATACAAAAAAATAAAGCCAGTAATACTAATAAACATACTAAACTACAACATATTAGATGTACCAGAATATCATACAGAAACAGTAACAGTAGCAAAAGAACATAAAGACTACGAAGTAATAAACGAAGTAAAGTACCACTTCATAGAACTACCAAAATTCAGAAAAAGCAAGCCAGAACTAGCAAATGAGTTAGAATGTTGGCTAGCGTTAATAGATTCAGAGGATAGGAGGCTGATAGAAATGGCAAAAAAGAAAAGCGAAATAATAGAAGAAGCAAACGATGAAATAGAAAAAATACTATCAGACGAAGAAATAAGAGCTCTAAACCTAAGACTACAGCTATGGGAAATGGACCAAGAATCAGCAAAAAGCTATGCATATGAACAAGGAGAAAATGCTGGAAAAATAAAAGGCCGAGCAGAAGGAGAAGATATAGGGGAAAGAAAAGCAACTATAGAAATAGCTAGAAAAATGAAAAATAGTGGAATGAATATGGAAACAATATCTAATATAACTAAACTGACGGAAGAAGAAATAAAAAAATTGTAAATAATTTATCAAAACTAAAATAATCGATGTAGAAATAAGTCATCGATTATTTAGTTTTTCAATTAAATAATTAATTTCAACAAAAAACTTGATATTTTGCAAAAACTAATATATGATGTATAAGAAAAAAGAACAAAAAGGTGGTAGAAATGTACTTAAAGAGACTAGAATTACAAGGTTTTAAATCATTTGCGGATAAAACAGTATTGGAATTTATGCCAGGAATTACATCAGTTATTGGACCAAACGGTTCTGGAAAAAGTAATATTTCAGATGCAATTCGTTGGGTTCTTGGAGAACAAAGTATGAAATCACTAAGAGGGGCAAAATCTGAAGATGTTATATTTGCAGGAACACAAAACAGAAAATCATTAGGATTTGCAGAAGCATCACTTGTATTTGATAATACTGATGCAAAACTTCCAATAGAATATAGTGAAGTAACCGTTACAAGAAAAATATTTAGAACGGGAGAATCAGGCTACTTCATAAATAAAACACCGTGCAGACTAAAAGACGTTTTAGAATTATTTATGGATACAGGGATAGGAAAAGACGGGTATAGTATAATAGGTCAAGGAAAAATAGATGAAATACTTAGTAATAAATCAGAAGATAGGCGTCATATATTCGAGGAAGCAGCAGGAATTGTAAAATATAGAACAAGAAAAATAGAATCTGAAAAAAAATTAGAAAACACAAAATTAAACTTAATTAGAATTAATGACATTTTATCAGAAATAGAAAATACAATAGAGCCACTTAAAATACAATCGCAAAAAGCAAGGCAATTTTTAGATTTAAGAGAAGAATTAAAAAATATAGAAATAGGATTATTTTTGCATAACATAGATACATACAAAGAAAAATTAGAACAAATAAAAAAAGATGAAGAAATATTAAAAGACAATAACACACAAGAAGAAGAAAAAATGAACGTACTTAATGAAACCAAAGAAAAATTAAAACAAGAAATAAACCATATAACAGAACAAATTGAAAAAATGCAAAATATAGGATTTGAAAGTAGTAAACAAATAGAACAAATAAATTCTAACATAAATGTAGCAAATGAAAGGATATCAAATAATAAAGAAAATTACCAAAGATATGAAAAAGAAATAGAAGAAACAAAAACAAGAATTACAGAATTAGAAGAAGAAAAAAATGCAAAATTAGAAAAAAAAGATAATTTATTTAGTAACAAAGAAAAATTTCAAAAAGAATTAGAAGAAAAAGAAAAAGAATTAGAAAACTTAAATAAAAAATTATCAAAAGAAGAAAAAGAAATAGAAGAAAAAAAGAAAACAGTAGAAAATAACATAAACCAAAAATATGAAATAAATGCCGAAATTAATGCAATAGATACAAATTTTGAACATTACCAAAAAAGAGAAATAAACTTACAACAAGAAATTAAAACTACTGTATCAGAACTAGACAGCACACGTATAACAAAACAAGATATAGCAAAAACCTTTAACGAAATAGAACAAAAAAGAAACGTAATAACAAAATCTCTTGAAGAAATAAATAAAACAAAACAAGAAAAAAATGAAAAAATACAAAAATATATAGAAAACATAAACAATTATGAAACAGAAGAACGAATAAAATCATCAAGGCTAAAATTTTTGCAAGAAACAGAAAAAGAAAAAGAAGGCTATATAAAAAGTGTAAAAAATTTATTAATAGATTGTGAAAAAGATGAAAAATTAGCACAAGGTATGTATGGAGTACTTACAAACCTAATAAAAGTAGAAAAAGAATACGAAACAGCCATAGAAATGGCTTTAGGAGCAACATTGCAAAACATTGTAACACAAACAGAAGAAGATGCAAAAAAATTAGTAGAACATTTGAGGAAAAATAATTTAGGAAGAGCAACATTTTTGCCAATAACTTCAGTAAAAGCAAGAAAAATAGAAAAAATAGACCAAAAAAATATAGAAGGAGTTATAGGAGTAGCATCAGACCTAGTAAAAACAGATACAAAATACGAAGGAATTATATTAAATTTATTAGGCAAAACAGTAATTGTTAACAATATGGATACAGCAATTAAGCTAGCAAAGCAAAATAAATATTCCTTTAAAATTGTAACACTAAAAGGAGATATTATTAATCCTTCAGGAGGAATTACAGGAGGTTCGGTTAACCAAAAAACAGTTAATATATTAGGTCGTGCAAGAGAAATAGAAGAATTAGAAAAAGGGCTAAAAGAACTTTCAATAAAAATTCAAAAGGAGAAAAAGGAAAAAGAAGAATACGAAAAAGAAATTGAGAATGTACTAGAGGAAGCTGAAAGCCTAGAACACGAATTACAAGAAATAGATATAGTATATGCAACAGATAAACAAAAGCTAGTTGCGGTAGAAGAAAATATTAATAAATTAAAAACAAGACTTGAAAAGTTAAAAAATGAACAAAACGAAATACAAGAAAATAAAAACAAAATGGAAAAAGAAAAAGTAGAAAAACAAACAAATATAGAAAAATTAGTTGAAGAAACAAACAAACTAAACAAAGAAATAGAACAATATGCACTATTAAATAAAGATAACCAAAAATATATAGATGACCTAAACTCTGATATAACAAATTTAAAAATATCTGTATCATCATTTGATGAAAGTGGTAGTTCAATAGATGAAATGCTAGAAAGAATAAACCAAGATTTAGAAAAATGTAATATATCAATTAAATCAAAAATAAATGAAATGGATAAAATAACAAAAGAAAACTCTTGTCTTAAGCAATCATTAGAAGATTACCAAAAGCAGATAGAAGATATAAAAAAACAAATAACAACCAGTGATGAAGATATAGAAAAGTTAAAAGAAGAAAGAGTAGAAAAAAACGAAAAACAATCCAAAACAGAGGAAGAAATAATTTCACAATTTAAAATTATAGAAGACCTAAAATCACAAATAGTAAAAATAGACGTAAAGAAAACAAAGCTAGAGCAAGATATTGAAGAAATTATAAATAAAATGTGGGAAGAATATGAAATAACTCCAAACCAAGCAAAAGATTTCCCTAAGCCAGATAATGTTGCAAAAGTTTCTGGAAAAGTAAATAATTTAAGAACACAAATTAAAAACTTAGGCAGTGTTAATGTAGATTCAATAGAAGAATACAAACAAACAAAACAAAGGTATGACTTTATGTGTGAACAAAGACTCGATTTAGAAGACGGAATTTCTAAATTAAAAAAAGTAATAAATGAAATGACAAATACAATGAAAGAGCAATTTGAAGAAAAATTTCAAACAATTAATACAAATTTTGGTCAAGTATTTAAAGAATTATTTGGAGGAGGAAAAGCGGAACTAATACTAGCAGACGAAAACAATATACTAGAATGTGGAATAGAAATACAAGTACAACCACCAGGAAAAAAATTACAAAGTATGACATTACTTTCAGGAGGAGAAAAAGCATTTACAGCAATAGCTCTATTATTTGCAATATTAGAAATTAATCCAGCACCATTTTGTGTATTAGATGAAATAGAAGCAGCATTAGATGATGTAAATGTATATAGATATGCTGATTACTTGAAAAAATTTTCCTCAAAAACGCAATTTTTATTAATTACGCATAGAAAAGGAACAATGGAAGTAGCGGATACAGTTTATGGAGTAACAATGCAAGAAAATGGAATATCAAAATTACTATCAATGAAACTAGCAACGGCAAAATAATTAATAAACAAGAGATAAAATGAAGAATATTCACTTTATCTCTTGTCTATCTAATACAAAAGTGTAACTCTATTACCAGATTTTTCAATAAAACCTTCTTCTTTTAAAATCTTAAGTTCACGCATCATAGCACTTCTATCAACACTTAAATAATCAGCTAAATCTGTAAGTGAAAACGGAATAGCAAAAGACTTACTCATATTTCTTAATGAAACAAGAGAAAAATAAGCAAGCAATTTATCACGAATAGTACGTTTACTTAAAAGTTCAATTCTCATATTTAAATCAATAATTTGACTTAAAAAAAGTTCTGGTAAATTCATTAATAATTCATTATGAAAATTGCAATTTTCTTTACATTTATTTTTAATATCATCATAAACAAAAAATAAAACAATACATTTAGATTTTGCTTCAACAAATAACTCATTATTAGTAGAAACAGTATAAAAAATTTCACCGAAAATATCATTTTTATTAAAATGTTCTACAATAGTTTTATTACCGTTAAAATCATATCTAACTAAATCAGCTTCGCCATTTAAAAGTATACAAAGTTGATTACGTTTAGCAATATATGTTGTAATAACTTCATTTTTGTTAAATTCTTTTTGTTGTATTTTTGAACAATTAATATGCAAATTATTTATAAAACCGAGATAAATTATTTTTCACACTAGGTCACCTTCAATAAATATTATACATAAAGTAAGAAAAAAAAGCAACAAAAAATAAATGGCTAAATTGAAACAAAAAACGACAATTTGAATTTGTAATATAAATGAAATATAACAAAATAGCTTACAGCAGAGCAGAATTAGAGGTAAGAGAACTTGCTGAATCATAATATGTTGCAATTGCAACAAAAAAAGAAAAAAGTTTAATATATAATCAGACCATAGAGATGGGGGGAACAAAAAATGAAGATAATTAAAAGAGATGGTAGAGCCGTAGATTATGATAGAGAAAAAATAGTAACAGCAATTGAAAAAGCTAATAAAGAAGTAAGACCAGGGCAAAGAGCAAGTAAAGAACAAATAAAAGAAGTTATACATTATATAGAAGAATTAAATAAAAAAAGGATGTTAGTAGAAGACATTCAAGATATTATAGAAGAAAAATTAATGGAATTAGGAAAATATGAACTAGCCAAAAAATATATAGTATATCGTTATACAAGAGCATTAGTAAGAAAGCAAAACACAACAGACGAATCAATACTTGGATTAATAAAAAACCAAAACCATGAACTTTCAACTGAAAACTCAAATAAAAATGCAGTATTAGCATCAACACAAAGAGATTACATAGCAGGAGAAGTATCAAAGGACCTAACCAAAAGAATATTACTTCCAGAAAAAATTAGTAAAGCACACGAAGAAGGAATACTACACTTCCACGATGCAGATTACTTTTTACAACCAATATTTAACTGTTGCTTAATAAATATAAAAGATATGTTAGACAACGGTACGGTTATGAATGGTAAACTAATTGAATCACCAAAAAGCTTTCAAGTAGCTTGTACAGTTACAACACAAATAATAGCAGCTGTTGCATCAAACCAATATGGAGGTCAGTCAGTAGATTTAAAACATTTAGGAAAATATTTAAGAAAAAGTAAAGAAAAATTTCAAAAAGAATTGCAAGAAGCTTATGCAGACAAATTACCACAAGATATTATAGACAATATAGTAGAACAACGTTTAAAAGCAGAACTTTCAGCAGGAGTACAAACAATACAATATCAAATTAATACATTAATGACAACTAATGGTCAATCTCCATTTGTAACTTTATTCCTAAATCTAGATGAAGACAATGAATATATAGAAGAAAATGCTATGATTATAGAAGAAATATTAAAACAAAGATACAAAGGAATAAAAAATGAAAAAGGTGTATATATAACACCAGCCTTCCCTAAACTAATTTATGTATTATATGAACATAATTGCTTAAAAGGTGGAAAATATGACTACTTAACAAAATTAGCAGTAAAATGCTCATCAAAAAGATTATATCCAGATTACATATCAGCGAAGAAAATGCGTGAAAACTATGAAGGAAACGTATTCAGTCCAATGGGATGCAGAAGCTTTTTATCTCCTTGGAAAGATGAAAATGGAGAATATAAATTTGAAGGAAGATTTAATCAAGGTGTAGTAAGTATAAACTTACCACAAATAGGAATTATTGCAGATGGAAATGAAGACAAGTTCTGGAAACTATTAGATGAAAGATTAGAATTATGTTATGAAGCACTAATGTGTAGACATTATGCACTATTAGGAACAAAAACAGACACAAGTCCAATTCACTGGAAATATGGTGCAATAGCAAGATTACAAAGTGGAGAAACGATAGATAAATTGTTAAAAGGCGGATATTCAACTTTATCATTAGGCTATATTGGAGTATATGAAACAACTAAATTAGTAAAAGGAGTTAGCCATACAACAGAAGAAGGCGAAAAATTTGCGCTAAAACTTATGACACACTTAAGAGAAAAAGTAAATGAATGGAAAAAACAAACAGGAATAGGTTTTGCATTATATGGAACACCAGCAGAAAGCTTATGCTATAGATTTGCAAGAATAGATAAAGAAAAATTTGGTAGCATAAAAGACATAACTGATAAAGGATATTACACAAATACATATCACGTAGATGTAAGAGAAAAGATAGATGCATTCGCAAAATTACAATTTGAAAGTCAATTCCAAAACATATCTTCAGGAGGAGCAATATCATATGTAGAAATACCAAATATGAGAAATAATTTAAAAGCACTTGAAGAAATAGTTAAATTTATATACGATAACATACAATATGCAGAATTTAATACAAAATCAGATTATTGCCACGTGTGTGGATTTGACGGAGAAATAATAATAAATGATGATAATGAATGGGAATGTCCACAATGTGGAAACAAGGACCATAATAAAATGAATGTAACACGTAGAACATGTGGATATTTAGGAGAAAACTTTTGGAATGAAGGAAAAACTAAGGAAATAAAAGCAAGAGTTTTACATTTATAAAATTACTATATAAGAAGGTGAAATAAACTATGCATTATGCAACAATAAAAGAATGTGATGTAGCAAACGGCCCAGGAGTAAGAGTATCATTATTTGTAAGTGGTTGTAATCATCATTGCAAAGGATGTTTTAATGAAGTTGCTTGGAATTTTGAATATGGAAATGAATTTACAGATGAAACGATTAATAAGGTTTTAAAAGACCTAGATAGAGATTACATAGAAGGCTTATCATTACTAGGAGGAGAACCTTTAGAACACGCAAACCAAAAAGGATTATTACCACTAATAAAAAAAGTAAAAGAAAAATTTCCTAATAAAACTATTTGGTGTTATACTGGGTTTGATTTTGAAAAAGACGTTTTAGGAAATATGTATAAAAACTGGGAAGAAACAAAAGAATTAGTAGAAAACATTGACGTTATAGTTGATGGAAAATTTGAACAAGAACTAAAAAACCCTTCGCTAAAATTTAGAGGCTCAGAAAATCAACGTTTAATAGATGTTAAAAAAAGCTTATCACAAAAACAAGTAATATGGGCAGATTTAGAAGATGAAGAAATAAGAAAAGCAAATTAATTTTAAAATTAAAAATAAGTATGATGCAAAAAATAAAGCATTATACTTATTTTTTGTTGCTAAAAATAACAAAATACTAAAAAAAGTATGTACAAAAAGGTAAAATAAATGTTATAATAAAAAAGTAAGTCAAAAAATAGAGAAAAAGAGGTTTATATTATGGAAAATGTAAAAATTTTTGCCTGCAAGTCTGCAGAGAAATTTACAAAAGAAATTTGTGACTATTTAAATTTACCAATGGGAAAAATTAATTCAATAAAATTTAAAAACGATAATAACTTCGTTCAAATATTAGAAACAGTTAGAGAACAAGATGTATACATAGTACAAACAACACAGCCACCAGTAAATGAAAGAGTAATGGAATTATTAATAACAATAGATGCAGTAAAAAGAGCATCTGCAAAAAGGATAAATGTAGTATTACCATATTATATTTATTCAAGGTCGGATAAAAAAGACCAACCACGTGTTCCGGTAACAGCGAAACTAATGGCACAATTAATAGAAGCAGCAGGAGCTAATAGAGTAATAACGTGCGACTTACATAATCCAGCAATACAAGCATATTTTAATATAAATTGTGATAGATTATCTGCACAAAACTTATTACAAAATTATTTTAAAGAAAAAAATTTAACAGATATGGTAATAGTAGCAACAGATGCAGGAAGTTCAAAAAAAGCATATAAATACTCAGAATATTTTGGATGTCCTATTGCATTAATAGATAAAAGAAGAGAAGCAAACGACGATAGAGCAATTGCAACTACTGTAATAGGAGAAGTAAGGGATAAACAAGCAATAATATTTGATGACGAAGTAGATACAGCAGGGTCAATAATAGAAACAGCAAAAGTATTAGAAAGCTTTGGAGCAAGAGAAATATATGCAGGATGTACACACGGAGTATTATCAGGTCCAGCAATAGAAAGAATACAAAATTCACCAATTAAAGAACTAGTAGTAACAAATACAGTACCAATACCAGAAGAAAAAAGGATAGATAAAATAACAGAGCTATCAATAGCACCACTATTTGCTGAAACAATAAGAAGAATTAATGAAGCAAAACCTTTAGGAGAATTATTTAAGTTATATTAAATTTAATACTATATATTGACAATAATATATGCAATAGAGTATAATTGTATTCGTATAAAAAATAGGGAAAAGTATAAACAAAAAAATAAAGCAAACCCTTAAAAAATTACATACTGTGTTTTACACTGGAAGGAGGGGAATTATGTCAGAAGTAAAAGTAAATAATGGAAATATAGAGGATGCACTTAAAAGATTTAAAAGACAATGTGCAAGAAATGGAGTTTTACAAGAGGTAAGAAAAAGAGAACATTATGAAAAACCAAGTGTAAAAAGAAAAAAGAAATCAGAGGCTGCAAGAAAAAGAAAATTTTAATGTGATAAATTAAATAGCGTTTTCCTAAAAAGGAAAACGCTATTTATAAAAAATAAAAAGGATGTGTTTAATAATGTTAAAAGAAAAATTATTAGAAGACTTAAAAAATTCAATGAAAGAAAAAAACGAAATTAGGAAGAATGCTATACAAATGGTAAGAGCTGCAATCCTACAAGTAGAAAAAGATAATGGTATAACATTAGAAGATGAAAAAATAACAGAAATTATAGCAAAAGAAGTAAAAAAGAGAAAAGATTCTCTAGAAGATTATAAAAAAAGTGACAGACAAGATATAATAGAACAAGTAGAGCAAGAAATAAAAATATTATCAGAATACTTGCCGGAACAATTATCTAAAGAACAAATAAAGGAAATAGTAGAAAAAATAATTGAAGAAGTACAAGCAAATTCAATGAAAGATATGGGAAAAGTTATGAAATTAGCAAAAGAAAAAATAGGAGTATCAGCAGACGGAAAAGCAATAAATGAAGTAGTAAAAGAATTACTTGCATAAAAAATAAGTATAAGTAATGTTTAATTGTTACTTATACTTATTTTTTATAAATCTACAGAAAAACTATTGTATAAAATTACCAAAATATATTATACTATAAAATATAAAGATATAAAACAAGGAGGTATTTATGGATTATCAAAAACAAGAAATAAAGGAAGGAATACACCTTCATATGATACAAACAAATAGGTTTAAAACAAATTTATTAGCAGTATTCATAACAACACCATTATTACAACAAAACGTAACAAAAGAAGCACTAATAGCATCAATTCTTAGAAGAGGAACAAAAACAATGCCAACCTCTGAGCAAATAAGTATAAAATTAGAAGAAATGTATGGAGCAACATTTGATTGTGGAATAGAAAAAATAGGAGATAACCACGTTATAAAGTTTTATTTAGAAACAATAAATGATGAGTTCCTTCCTCAAAAAGAAGACATTTTAGAAAAAGCAATAGACACAATTTTTGAAATAGTGTTTAACCCTGTAACAGAAAATGAACAATTCAAAAAAGAATATGTAGAAGGAGAATCCAAAAACCTAAAACAAATTATAGAAGGAAAGAAAGATAATAAATCAAAATACGCACTAGAACGTTGTATAGAAGAAATGTATAAAGATATGCCATATGGTTTATATAAATTTGGATATGTAGAAGATTTAGAAAAAATAAATTCGAAAGAACTATACGAATACTATAAACAAATGCTAAAACAATGTAAAATAGATATATTTATATCAGGTCAAATAGAAAATGAACAAGCAATAGAAAAAGTACAAAATAGTGAATATATAAACAACTTAGAGCCAAGAGAAGTAAAAATAATAAAAACTGGTGTATTAGCACCAAAAAATGAACCAAAAGTAATAAAAGAAGAAATGGATGTAACACAAGGAAAATTAGTTTTAGGTTTAACAATAGATAGTAAAGATGTGGAATCTAAATATATAGCATTAGTATATAATACAATTCTAGGTGGAGGAGCAAATTCAAAATTATTTCAAAACGTAAGAGAAAAAGCAAGTCTTGCATATACAGCAGGTTCTAACTATGTAAGACCAATAAATAATATATATGTAAGATGTGGAATAGAAATAAAGAACTATGAAAAAGCACTAGAAATAACAAAACAACAAATAGAAGACATTAAATGTGGAAAAGTAACAGATACAGAATTAGAAAACGCAAAAAGAACTATAATATCAACCATAAAATTTATACCTGATGAACAAGATACACAAATTACGTATTATTTTGGACAAGAACTTGCACAAAACAAATTAACATTTGAAGAGTATGAGAAAAAAATAGAAAATGTAACAAAAGAACAAGTAATACAACTTGCTAACAAAGTAAATATAGACACAATCTATTTTTTAACAAGCAAGGAGGGAAAATAATATGCAAATAATAGAAAATTTAAAAGTAAAAGAAAAATTATACACTGAAAAGTTAGAAAACGGCTTAACAGTAATGATAATTCCTAAAAAAGGTCTTCAAAAAAAATATGCAATAATAGGAACAAATTTTGGTTCTATAGATAACAATTTTATTGCTCCGGGAGAAAGCGAGCCTTATAAGTTACCAAATGGAGTAGCACATTTTTTAGAACATAAAATGTTTGAACAAGAAAATGGAGTGAATAGTTTAGATAGGTTAACATCATTAGGTGTAGATGCAAATGCCTATACAACCAATGACCATACAGCATATTTGTTTGAAGCAACAGACAACTTTTATGAAGCATTAGATGAACTAATGGATTATATACAAAAACCATACTTTACAGATGAAAATGTAGAAAAAGAAAAAGGAATTATCGGTCAAGAAATAAATATGTATGATGATGACCCAGGGTGGAAGACATATATAAACGCTATGGAATTAATGTATAAGGATAACCCTATAAATATAGATATAGCAGGAAGTATAGAATCAATATCAAAAATAAATAAAGAAATGCTATATAAAACATATAATACATTTTATAATTTATCAAATATGCTACTTGTAATATGTGGAGACTTTGAACCAGAAATTTTATTAGAAGAAGTAAAAAAAAGGATTATTAAACAAGATAAACAAGGAGAAATAAAAAGGATTTATCCAAAAGAACAAGAAGAAATAGTACAACAGGAAAAATATGAAACAATGGAAGTAAGTAATCCAATATTTGTAATAGGTTTTAAAGATAAAGTAAATGACGAAAAAACAGTAGTAAAAAAACATATAGCAATAGAAATAATATTATATATGTTACTTGGAAAAAGTTCTAAAAGTTATAAAAAGTTATATGAAGAAGGAGAAATAATGGTACAACCAGATTTAGACTATGAATTTTCTAAACAATATGCTCATATTTTAATATCTGGAACTGCGAAAGAACCAAAAAAAATTGTAGATGAATTAAAAAATGCTATAAAAAATTATAAAGAAAATGGTTTAGATAATGAACATTTTTTACGCATAAAGAAAAAAATATATGGCGATTATATTATGGAATATAATGATATATCAAACATAGCAAGAATGTTCTTAGCAGACTATTTCAAAGGAGTAAATAGTTTTGATTATCTAGAAGAATATAGTCAAGTTACAAAAGAATATGCAGACCAAATTCTAAAAGAAGTATTTAGAGAAGATAATATGGTAATATCAGTAGTAAAAGGAAAATAATTTAGAAAGGAAATAAAAATGGTAAATGAAATCATTTTTCCATTGTTTAATATACAATTAAACATAAATAGAATTGCTTTTACAATTTTTGGAATAGATATATACTGGTATGCAATTTTGATAGTGGCAAGTTTATTACTTGCCCTATTATTATGTAAGATTAATAATGGAAGATACGGAATAAAATATGATGACATATTAGACTTAAGTATAATATTAATTCCAATCGGTTTTGTAGGAGCAAGAGCTTATTATGTACTATTTAATATTAAGAATTATAATAACATATTAGAAATTTTAAATTTAAAAGACGGCGGGCTTGCAATATATGGTGCAATTATATTTGGAGTAATTACAACATATATATTTTGTAAAAAAAGAAAAATAGATATATTAGATTTATTTGATTATATAGTGCCATATTTAGCATTAGGTCAGGCAATAGGAAGGTGGGGAAATTTTATTAATGTAGAAGCATATGGAACAAAAACAAACTTACCGTGGAAAATGGGAATACAAATGCAAAATCGGTCAAATACAGTATGTACACCCAACTTTTTTATACGAATCAATAACAACCTTTATAATATTTATAATCTTAACAAAAATATCAAAAAATAGAAAATTTAGAGGTCAAATAACTTATTATTATATAATAACCTATTCTTTTGCAAGAACTATTATAGAAGGGCTAAGAATCGACAGTTTAATGTTCTATAATTTAAGAATTTCACAAATACTATCAATTTTTTTATTTGTAACATTTTGTATAATAATATCAAAAAAAACAAAAAAACGAGAAAATATCTAAAAATAAAACTATAAAAAGCGCAAAAAGTCGCACGATTCTTAAGAAAAATGCTGTTTTATTATTGACGATATTGTAAAAATATGGTATTTTAAATATATACAAAAGAAAAACACTTAAAAAAGGAGATGAGGCATATGTTAAATGATGAAATTTGTAAAAAAAGAGACGAATTAAACAAAAGTATAGAGGCCAACGAAGAATATGCTAAAATATATAAATTAAGTGTAGAATTAGACGAATTAATAGCAAAATATTATAATATAGAGCCTATTACAGAAAATACGAAAAAATAAAGGAGGCTGACAAAAAAATATCAACAGAAGAAATAAAGAAACTGTAATAAATTTGAAATTTAATAAAATAAAACTTAATAGGCATATTTTTCAAAAAATAAGGCAATATAATAATGGTGATAAATATGCATATTTCGTGGCTGAAATCAAAAGAAGACAACAAAAGTTTTATATTTCAAAAAAATATGGGATTTGATGTATTTGAAATAGAAGACCCCGAACAAACAGATAAAAAACTAAATGAACTTACAAAACACTATCATACAATAGTTTTATCAAATGAAATAGCTAGTTTCTCTAGCGATATAATAACAAAATATGCAAGTGATGACAGTATTAATATAATAATAGCAAAAAATAAAAAAGCATATTAAAAAATTTATTGCATATGCTTTAAAGAAAATAGCAAAAATGATAAAACGATTAATGAGGTGATAAGATGCTTGAAAATCAAGTGTATGAACAATTTGTAAACGACTTTAGTACAAAAATATATAATCTGAAAAGTGAAGAACCATTTTCAGATTATATATTTTTATGTGTAGGTTCAGACAAAATAATAGGAGATGCATTTGGACCATTAGTAGGTAATGAGCTAAATACAAAATTAAAAAACTTCTATAACAATATAAAGATACAAGGTACATTAGATAATCCAATAACAGGAGAAAATTTAGAATACACAGTAAAAAATATATATGAAAATTATAAAAATCCGTGCATAATAGCAATAGATGCAGCACTATCTACAAGTGAAGATGTTGGTAGCATTATAGTTACAAACTCCAAAATGAAATTTGGAAAAAGCACAAACCAAAAAATGATAGAAGTAGGAGACATAAGCATTAAAGGAATAGTAGCAAAAAATCATAATATAGCAAGATATAACTTTGCGCAATTACAAAATACATCATTAAATACAGTAATAAAATTAGCAAAAACAACGGCAAATGGAATCTATGATGTTATAAAATATAAAAGTTAAACTAAATGTATATTCCTAAAAAATATGGCAAAAATTTATATATAACCAATTTTTAGGAGGTACATATGGAAACAAGTAATATGAAAAATATAGTATTATTAAAGGATTTGCCGTCAAATATAATAGAAGAGGCAATTATAATATTAAAATCAAATATAAACATAAACAATATAGAAAAAAAGAGAGAAAATGTTAAAGTAGTAGCAAAAGCTAAGAACAATTCAAACGACTATATTGTAAAAGAAGCCGAAATGGTAGTTGCAAATTATATATCTAGCCTTGAAAAACCAAAGCAACTAGAAATAAATAACATACAACTAAAAAAGAAATATGACAGAACAAAAAAACTATCACTAATATTAAGCATAATTTCGGTAATTGCAATTATAATAAATTTAATTTAATAATTTTTTCATAAAACACTTTTTCTAACATATATATTAAAAAAATATATTACGTTAGAAGAGGTGTTTTTTAGTGGACAGAATATTAACTCCAGAAGAAAAAATAAAAAGAGCAGAAGAAATTTATGCAAGAAGAAATGGCAATGCAAGACCAACAATTGCAACAGTGAATGTATCAGAAGAAAAAAATTATGGACTTTTAAAAAAAATGATTTTACAAATACTAATATGTTTATTAATTTACTTTATTTTTTATTTAATACAAAATAGTAATTACGTATTTTCCGAAGATGTATTAAATAAAGCTAAGCAAATATTATCATATGATATAGATTTACAAGGAATGTATAAAAGTATAACAGAAAATTTAAACAATTATACATTAAACCAAAATGATGAATTAAACAATGTACAAACAAACGAAATATTAGAACAAACGGATGAAACTACAATAGAAAATGCAATAGGTGGAATCGAAATTGAAGAAAATTTTTTAGAAAATAATAATCAAAATCAGCAAGAAAATATAGAAAATTCTGAACAAAATGTAGAAGAAAAACCACAAACAGACGAAGAATATATAAAAGCTAATTTTTCATTTATAAAGCCAATTAATGGAGTAGTATCATCAGAATTTGGGTTAAGAAATGTAGATAATCCAATTGTTAGCAAAAATCATTCTGGAATTGATATTGCAGCACCACTAGGAACAGTTATAAAAGCAAGTATGAATGGTACGGTTACAGTATGTTCTACACAAGGAGATTATGGTAAGCATATAAAAATAACGAATCAAGATGTTAGCACGTTATACGCACATTGTAGTAAATTATACGTAAAAAATGGAGATGTAATATCACAAGGTCAAGAAATAGCCGAAGTAGGTTCAACAGGTAATTCAACAGGACCACATCTACACTTTGAAATTATGAGAAATGCAAATTATATAAATCCACGCAGTATATTAGAATTTTAATTTGTAAAAGCACAAATTAGAAAGGAAAAATAAAATGACGATAAAAATTAATTTAAAAATATTTTTATTTTTAATATTATTTTATATAACAAAACAAATTAAAATATACACAATAATAATGATTTTTGCGTGCTTACACGAAATGGGCCATCTTATATGTGGATTAATGTTAGGCTTAAAACCGAAATCATTAAAAATAATGCCATTTGGATTATGTATCGAATTTAGCATATACAGTAAAAGTAATAATATAAAAATAACCATAAAAAAAATGATAATTGCTCTTGCAGGCCCATTTACAAATTTAATATTAATATGTATTAGCATATTAATAAAACAAAAATTGGAATATATGTTATATAATGAAATTGTATATGCAAATTTTTTAATTGCAATTTTTAATTTATTACCAATTTATCCATTAGACGGTGGAAGATTTTTAAAAGCATTTATGCAAATAAAAAAAGGAAGACAAAAAGCATACAATTACATAAATAAAATATCAAACATAACAATAATAATTATTACAATGCTTGCAAGTATTGGAATTTACTATTACAGAAACATTGCAATATTATTTATTGTAATATATCTATGGGGGCTTGTTATTATAGAAAATAAAAGATATAATATAAAAAATAGAGTATATAAAATAATACAAAATAGTTGAAATAAAATTAAATTAATAGTAATATATATATGGAGGAGAATGCAAATGATGAAACAAGAAAAAGGAATAACGCTAGTAGTACTAGTTCTAGCCATAATAATAATGGTAATTATATCAACAACACTTATATATAATGCGGACACAGGAATAAAAACTAGAAACTTAAACGATATGTATAATGATATAAAACTGTTAAAAAACAAAATAGATATATACTATGCCAAAAACCGGTACTATACCAACTTTAACTGCATATACGTCTTTACCAGAGGGCATAACAAAGGCTAATCCAAACGACAATTCAAATTATTATGTTATAGATTTAAAAAAACTTGAAAATTTAACACTAAATTATGGAAAGAATTATCAAAGTTCATCTTCTTCAAATGATGTATATATTATAAATGAGCAAAGTCATAATATATATTATGCTAAAGGAATAACATTAGATAATAAAATATATTATACAACACCAGGAACATACCAAGTAGTAAATTAAAAAATAGGTGATAGGTATCTTCAAATGAAATTTGACATATAATAAAATATATGCTATTATAACTATAGCAATTACTTATTAGGTCGAGTAATGTATGTGCAAAAAAGACTAGGAAGTCCGAACAATTTCCTAGTCTTTTTGCTGTACTATTTACTCATATGTTTTACAATTAAGTAAATAATATAGAGCTTTAGTATATTTATTAGGTCTTTCATATATGTACCTCCTTCCTGCAAGATTTCCTTGTGAAAGGATAAAGTGATTATAATATATATGTCAAACTTAGTCAATTAGTTTCCATAATTGTTAACAAAAACATAAGGAATTTTCATTGACAATTGTGGGAAAATGTGGTAGAATAGCAATGTTTGAAAAAAAGCATTGCTTTTTTCCTTACTCATACTAAGGGAAGTATGGGTTATTAAGCCATAAGGAGGTGATATAATGAATAAATACGAAAGTGTTATCATTATTAATCCAAGTGTTGAGGAAGAAGGAATAAAAAGCCTTATAAACAAATTCTCAGACTTGATTAATACAGATGGTAAAGTAGAATCGGTAGAAGAAATGGGAAAAAGAAAATTAGCTTATGAAGTAAAGAAAAACAAAGAAGGATATTACGTATTAATTAACTTTGAAGCTAAACCAACTTTAATAGTAGAACTAGAAAGAAATTACAGAATTACAGATGAAATAATCAAGTTTATTGTAGTAAGAAAAGAAAAATAATAATACTAGTAAAAAAATCAAAGGAACCTTGGAAAGGTAAGGTAGTAACATATGAACAAAGTAATTTTAATGGGAAGATTAACAAGAGACCCAGAAGTAAGATATACACAAACAAACAATACTCTAGTTGCAAGTTTTTCACTTGCAGTAAATAGAAGATTTGCAAGACAAGGAGAAGAAAGACAAGCAGATTTCATTAACATAGTAGCTTGGAGTAAACTAGGGGAATTTTGTAGCAAATATTTTAAAAAAGGTCAACAAGTAGGAATTATTGGAAGAATTCAAACAAGAAATTGGGATGATGAACAAGGTCAAAAACACTATGTAACAGAAGTTGTAGCAGAAGAAGCATATTTTGCAGATAGCAAAAGAGAAGCAGAAGCAGGAGCTAGTTTCGAAAATACATTTGGAAATGTAGCAACAACAAGTCCAGAATTTGAAATTTCTTCAAATGATGACCTACCATTCTAATAAAAGAAGGGGGTAAAAAATATGTCAGATAAAAAGCAAAACAGAAAAAATAATAGAATGAATAATGGTGATGAAGATTATAATCCAAAATTTAGAAAAATGAGAAAAAAAGTATGTGCACTTTGTAGTGATAAAGATTTTGTTTTAGATTATAAAAATCCAGAGCAATTAAAAAAATTCATAAATGAAAGAGGCAAAATATTACCAAGAAGAGCAACAGGAGCTTGTGCTAAACATCAAAGAGATATAACAATTGCAATAAAAAGATGCAGACACATAGCAATGCTTCCATATACAGAAAATTAATGAAAAAAGCTGTAACACAAAAGTTAAGTGGTACAGCTTTTTTGTGTTTAAAAACCGATAAAATGTAAATAATATAAGTAGTATTATAAACTTATAGAAGGTGGTTAATTTGAAATTAGGTATAGCATTATCGGGAGGTGGAATTAGAGGAATAGCACACGCAGGAGTATTAAAAGCTTTAGAAGATAATAATATAAAAATAGACATTATAGGAGGAACTAGTGCAGGAAGTTTAGTAGCTAGCCTTTATGCAATGGGATATTCGCCATATTATATATACATATTATTCAAACGATATTCAAAAGAATTAGTAGAAATAAATACAGTACCAATAATATCTGGAATAAGTAATTATATGATAAATAAAAAAAACACATTTAAAGGATTAAAATCAGGAAAAAATATAGAAACTATTTATAATAAAATAGCATATAAAAAAGGAATAACAAAAATAAATCAAATACAAATGCCTATAGTAATTCCTACAGTAGACATTGTAAACTCAAAAGAGTATATTATAACAAATATAATTCCCCAAAACCAATTAAATAATGAACAATATATAACAGACATAACAGTAGGAAAAGCAGTACGAGCAAGCAGTAGTTTTCCAGCAGTATTTACGCCTTGTGAATTTAGAAATCACGCTTTTATGGACGGCGGAGCACTAGATAACATTCCAGTAAAAGAAGTAAAAAAGCAAGGTGCAGACAAAGTAATAGCAGTTAAATTCGATGCAGACAGAATCAACGAAGATAGTAATATAATGGATATAATAATGAAAACGATAGATATAATGGGAAATAAAATATCGGAGGAAAGTTTAGAAATGAGCGACTTTGTACTGAATGTATACACAGATAAAGTAGGATTATTAGATACACGGTAAATTAGATAGTTGCTATAAATATGGTTATGATGCAGTTATAAATAACCTAGAAAAAATAAAACAAGCAATTAACTTGTCATAGGTAGAAAAATATGGTATTATATTGGTATATTTTTTAGGAGAGAAAAAAGATGTTAGATATATTAAAAGATACAGTAATAGATACAATAAAGCTATTACCATTCTTATTTATAGCATATTTTATTATGGAATTAATAGAACATAAAACAAGTAACAAAACAAAAGAATTAATACAAAAATCTGGAAAATTTGGTCCATTTATAGGCGGAATTCTAGGAATATTTCCACAATGTGGCTTTTCTGCAATAGCATCTAATTTATATGCAGGAAGAATAATAACTCTTGGAACATTAATTGCAATATTTCTATCAACATCAGATGAAATGTTACCAATATTAATATCAGAAGCGGTATCAATTAATACAATAATAAAAATACTTTTTATAAAACTTATAGTAGGAATAATTGCTGGATTTTTAATAGATTTTATAACAAGAAAATTCACAAAACAAAACGAAAATGATAAAATAGCACAAATATGTGAACACGAAAAATGCCATTGTAATGAAGGTGGAATTTTAAAATCATCCTTAAAACATACACTAAATGTTGCAATATATATATTTATTATTACAATAATATTAAATACAATAATAAACATAATAGGAGAAGAAACCCTATCTAACTTAGTTTTGAATAAACCCATATTAGGTCCTATAATAGCAGGAATTATAGGTTTAATTCCAAACTGTGCATCATCAGTATTATTAACAAAATTGTATTTATCAGAAGTAATTAATGTTTCAACAATGCTTGCAGGGTTACTTGTTGGGGCAGGAGTTGGAATTTTAGTTTTATGCAAAGTAAATAAAAATATAAAAGAAAATATAAAAATAATATCATTATTATATGTAATAGGAGTAGCATCAGGTATTTTATTAGAATTCATTTTATAAATTTAAAACCAAAGATAGAAACAAAAAAACTATCTTTGGTTAAGATATACCTAAAATTTTTTTAGCACGAACAATATCATCATCGGTTGCCGGTCTAACATTTTCGAGTTCATATGGAATATGCAAATCTTCCCATTTAAATTTTCCCATATTATGATATTTTAAAAGTTCAACTTTTTCAACAGTTTTTAAAGTAGATAAAAATCCTTTAAGTTTTAGCAAATCATTTTCATCATCAGTAATACCAGGAATAATAACTTGTCTAATCCACATAGGTTTATTATTATCACTTAAGAATCTTGCAAAATCAAGTTCTAGCTCATTCGAAAAACCAACTAAATCTTTACATTTATTAGGACAAATATGCTTAATATCAAGTAAAAATAAGTCTGTTAAGTAAATAATTTCTTTTAATTTATCAGTCAACTTAAAATTCCCAGAAGTATCAATAGCAACTGAAATATTAAATTTTTTTAATTCCTTCAATAAAGACAAAACAAAATCCTGTTGTAAAAGCGGTTCACCACCAGAAAGCGTAACACCACCACCAGATGCTAAAAAATAATTAGAATAACGTAAAATTTTTTCCACTAAGTCATTTAAGCTAATAATATCTCCGAGCCGAAACTTCCCAAGTGTCACGATTATGGCAATATTTACAACGAAGATGACAACCTTGCATAAAAATAACAAAACGAATACCTGGTCCGTCTACAGTACCAAAACTTTCAAAAGAATGAATACGAGCCATAGTTTTATCACAATCTTTCAAAGAAATTCCCCCTAAAAAAATAAGTAATAATAATTTTCTAACTTAAAGGGCAGTAATATATAATTTATATATTACCGTCGCCTTAAGATAAAATTCAAAAATTAAATTCTTTCGTGAATTGTTCTATTAATAACATCAAGTTGTTGTTCACGAGTTAACTTAGTAAAATGAACAGCATATCCAGAAACACGAATAGTTAATTGTGGATATTTTTCTGGATGTTCCATAGCATCTTCTAATAATTTTCTATCAAAAACATTAACATTAATATGATGACCGTTCTTGCATAAAATAACCGTCTAACATACTAACTAAATTATTAACTCTTGCTTCTTCAGTTTTACCAAGAGTAGCAGGAGTAATAGAAAATGTATAAGAAATACCGTCTTCTGCATAGTCATATGGAAGTTTTGCAACAGAATTCATAACAGCTAAAGCACCACTTGTATCTCTTCCGTGTAAAGGATTTGCACCTGGTCCAAAAGGTTCACCAGCCTTTCTGCCGTCAGGAGTATTTCCAGTAGCCTTACCATAAACAACATTAGAAGTAATAGTAAGAATAGACATAGTTGTTTTTGCACCACGATAAGTTTGGTATTTTTGCAATTTTTTCAAGAAAGTTTTTACAAGCATAACGGCAATATCATCAACTCTATCATCATCATTACCATATTTAGGGAAATCACCTATAATTTCATAATCAACAGCAAGACCAGTTTCATCTCGTAAAACTTTAACTTTGGCATATTTTATAGCAGATAAAGAGTCTGCAACAACTGATAAACCTGCAATACCACAAGCCATAGTCCTTAAAATTACTTTATCGTGTAATGCCATTTCAATAGCTTCATAAGAGTATTTATCGTGCATATAGTGAATAGCATTTAAAGCTTTTATATAAATTTTTGCAACATAATCCATCATAACATCAAATTTTTCCATAACTTCATCATAATCTAAATATTCGCTTGTAATAGGTTCAAATTTTGGAGTTACTTGTTTGCCAGATATCTCATCTCTACCTCCATTAATAGCATAAAGAAGAGTTTTTGCTAAATTACATCTTGCACCAAAAAATTGCATTTGTTTACCAATTCTCATAGCAGAAACGCAACAAGCAATACCATAGTCATCACCCCAGAATTTTCTCATTAAGTCGTCATTTTCATATTGAATAGAAGAAGTTTGTATAGATAAATTAGCACAAAATTCTTTAAAAGGTTTAGGTAATCTAGTAGACCAAAGAACTGTCATATTAGGTTCAGGAGCAGGTCCTAAGTTAACTAAAGTATGAAGTATACGATAAGAATTTTTAGTTACAAGAGTTCTACCGTCAATTCCCATACCACCAATAGATTCTGTAACCCATACAGGGTCTCCACTAAATAACTCATTATATTCAGGTGTTCTTAAAAAACGAATAAGTCTTAATTTCATAATAAAGTGGTCCATTAGTTCTTGAGCTTCTTCTTCAGTTATAGTACCATTTTGCAAATCTCTTTCAATATATATATCTAAAAATGTAGAGGTTCTACCTAAACTCATTGCAGCTCCATTTTGGTCCTTAACAGCAGAAAGATATCCAAAATATGTCCACTGAATTGCTTCACGAGCATTACTAGCAGGCATAGAAATATCAAAATCATATTTTAAAGCCATTTGTTTAAGAGCTTCTAAAGCCATAATTTGGTCGTGAATTTCTTCTCTTTGTCTTATAATATCATCAGTTAAAACATCAACATTTAAGTCGTTTAACTGTTCTTTTTTATCATCAATCAAAGCATCAACGCCATACAAAGCAATACGCCTATAATCTCCTATAATTCTGCCGCGACCATAGCCATCAGGTAAGCCAGTAATTAAATGTGAACTTCTAGCGGCACGAATGTCTGGAGTGTAAACACTAAAAACTCCATCATTATGAGTTCTACGTATTGTAGTAAAAATATGTTTAACATTACTATCAACTTCTCTACCATATGCAGAACAAGATTTTTCAACAATTTTTATACCTCCAAAAGGCATAATAGCACGTTTTAAAGGTTTATCTGTCTGTAAACCAACAATTTTTTCTAATTTTTTATCTATATAACCAGCATTGTGAGAATTAATAGTAGAAATTGTTTGGGTATCAATATCAAGAACACCACCATTCTCTTTCTCTTTTTTATATAATTCTAGTACTTCGGCCCATAATTTTTTTGTATCTTCAGTAGGAGCAGTTAAAAAATTTGAATTACCCTCGTAAGGAGTATAATTTAATTGAATAAAAGCTCTAACATCAATATCTTTTTGCCAATCTCCAGTTTTAAATCCTTCCCATTGTTTAAAATACATAATTACATTCTCCTTTCGATTTTATTATATCCACATTTCATAATAACATAAGTAATAAATAAATACAAGAGTTTTTCAGTTTGAAGATAATCGCATTTTCGTAATATTTTTTTAAGTAACAGCCAAAATAAAAAATACATATAATAATTACAAGGAGGTTTATATGAGTGAATTTATTATTAATGCAGTAGTATGGACTTTTGCTTTGTATGGCTTATTTGAAATGATAAAAACTATTATTTATATATGTTCTTATACTAAATTAACATCTGATGGAATATATGTTATAATCGCAGTAAAAAATCAAGAAAAGAGTATAGAAGGATTTTTACGAGGAGTGTTGTTCAGATTATTGTATGGAAAAGAAGAATACATAAAAGATATAATTGTAACAGATTTAGATTCTAAAGATAATACATTGCAAATTTTAAATAAATTGCAAAAAGATTATAATTGTATAAAAGTATCTAATTGGAAGGAATGTGAAGAATTAATTAATAATATTAATATAAATTGATTGTATAATATAAAAAAATCTTGTATAATAATAATGTAATTTTTTTTTAGGAGATAAAAATGAGTAAAGAAAACAAAAGTAAAACCAAAATAGGAAGAATAATGTACTTTATTATATTAATAATATTCATAATTATAGCATGGAAATTATTAATAAAATACAAAGAAAATAATTTTAATGATTTTGTAAGAACAGAATATATGCCATATACATCTGAATTTAGTAGAGATAAAGAAGTTAAATATTCAGATACAAGCAGTTACAAAATAACATCTAAAACAGTAAATGATGCAATGTTTTATAAAACTATACAAGTACAACCAAACACACCATATAAAGTAACTTGTATGGTAAAAACACAAGATGTAAAAACTGCAAAAGAAGTATCAAGTGGTGGAGCACATATAAGCATAGCAAACACAGTTGAAAAATCAGAAAGTATTACAGGAACGAATGATTGGCAAAAGTTAGAATTTATATTTAACTCAAAAGCTAGAACAAGTGTAGATGTAGGATTTCGATTAGGAGGTTACGACGATAACTGCACAGGAACAGTATGGTTTTCAGATTTTACTATTGAAAGAGGAATACAACCTAATAGTACAAACTGGAACTTTGCTTGTTTTGTATTTCAAAATACAGATGTAAAAATTGAAACAGCAGGTCAAACAAAGGAAATAAAGCTAAATATGACACGGAGAAGATATATCAGATATGAGACAGAATATGAGTAGATTTCAAACAGCTTGCAAAGAATTATCAAATGGAAAAATGACCGCAACATATGATTTTATAACAATAGATGAACCAATAACTTCTTTATCATATGATACAGAAAACGGATATTTTGTTGACCCTAAAAACATAGAAAATATAATTAAGCCATATTTAGAAAAAGAAGATTATGACCATATATTTGTATGTGTAAGACTAGGAGACAATGAGCATCAAAATGATATTCCAGTGTATGACTGGATTGGCCTTGGAGGAATGGACTATTTAGGAATAGGTTTTTCTAATATAAGGTTGCCTAATAGCAGTAGAAGTTACACATATAAATACAATGCTGGAATTAACACATTTCCAGAAGAAGTATTTTTACACGAATTTCTACATTCATTAGAAAGAAATGCAGAAGAATATGGATATGAAAGACCAGCATTACACAGCTATGCAGACTATGGATATGAAGATAAAAAAATAGTAGGTTTAAAACAGTGGTATCAAGATTATATGAATTGTCAAATAAAAACAGATAATGGCTATATAGGATTAAATAGTGAAATATACAAATACAAACCAAATCATAGTGATAATTTTCAGTTTTCATATAAAATGGATGAATTTAAAGAGCCAGAAAATATAATAGAAGAAGTTCGAATGATGATAAAAAAAGCAGTGGAAAATGCTAACCACATAATACTAAAAAAGGAGAACCAAAATAGTGAAAGTAACGGAATTTAACTATAATTTACCAGATGAATTAATAGCACAAACACCATTAGCCAAAAGAGATGAATCAAGACTTATGGTATTAAACAGAAAAACAAAAAAAATTGAACATAAAGTTTTTAAAGATATTATAGATTATTTAAAACCAGGAGATTGTTTGGTGCGAAATAATACTAAAGTTATACCAGCAAGACTTTATGGGAAAAAGGAAACAGGAGCAAATATAGAATTTTTATTACTTAAACAAATGGAAGAAGATACTTGGGAAACAATCGTAAGACCTGGAAATAAGTTGCACATAGGAACAAAAGTTAATTTTGGAAATGGACTATTACAAGCAACCATATTAGACGTTTTGCCAGGTGGAACAAGAAAGGTAAAATTTTATTATGAAGGAATTTTTAATGAAATTTTAGATAGAATTGGCTTAATGCCATTGCCACCATACATACATAAAGAATTAAAAGAAAGAGATAGATATCAAACTGTTTATGCAAAATATGAAGGGTCTGCGGCGGCACCTACAGCAGGGCTACATTTTACGAATGAATTATTAGAGAAAATAAAAAATAAAGGTATAGAAATAGCAAATGTAACTTTACATGTAGGAATAGGAACTTTTAGACCAGTAAAAGAAGAAGTAGTAGAAGAGCATATTATGCACGAAGAACACTACTCAATTTTACGGGGAAGATGCAGAAAGGATAAATAAAGCGAAAAGAAATGGGAATAGAGTAATTGCTGTAGGAACGACATCCTGTAGAGTACTAGAAACAGTTGCAGATGAAAATGGAATGGTAAAAGAAACAACTGGAGATACAAAGATATTCATATATCCTGGCTATAAATTCAAGTGTTTAGATGCACTTATAACGAATTTTCATTTACCACAATCTACGTTACTTATGCTAGTTTCAGCACTTGCTGGAAAGGATTATATAATGAAAGCATATGAAGAAGCAGTAAAAGAAAAATACAGATTTTTTAGTTTTGGAGATGCAATGTTAATACAATAAAAATGAGATATCTCGTGAAGATATCTCATTTTTGTCGATGATTGTTATAGGGTTCTATTTCATCGGTGAGTTCAACTAAATAATCTATGGATGTATTATAAAATTTAGCTAAAGTAATAAGATGTTCAATTGGAATAGACCTTTTACCAATTTCATATTCAGAGTAATATTGCTGTGATATACCTAATATATTAGCAACCTCCTTTTGAAACTTATCATTGTCTTCTCTTAAATCTCGAATTCTTCTAAATTTCATAATCACGACTCCACTCATATAAAATTATACTACCAGTAAAATAATATCAAAACTTGAGAGGAATATATTTACTTACATAACAAATTATGTAAAAAAATCGACATTTTTTTTATTATAACATAAAAAGACATTATAATTATTGTAATATTAATTGACTAATCAAAATATACAAAAGAGGTATGTTAATTTAACTATTATATTTACAAAAAGCAAAAAATGTGCAATAATATTATGGATAGGAGTGATATCGTGAGAATATTGAAAGATTTTAAAGTACCAAATTTTAAATTTCCTAAATTAAAAATGGAAGAAATAACTCAAATAGAAGAAGAACATATGCACGAAAGCAATGACAAAAAGAAAAACATTAAATATGAAGAAAAGCACTATAAAACCATAAAAGAAATATTTAATGAATCAACAATAAAAAATAAGGCCAAAACTTTCATTTTAGAGAAATTTGACCATAAAGCACCATTTACAGAAATCACATATGACCAATTTAGACAAGACGTAATAGGTCTTGGAACAGGATTAAACAAAATATTAGGTTTACAAAATAAAAGAGTTATAATTATAGGAGAAAACACATATCATTGGTATGTATCATATATGGCAATGTTATGTGGTACAGGTATTGCAGTACCAGTAGATAAAGAACTTCCAGCTAATGAAATAGAAAATGTAATAAAAAGGTCTAAAGCAAGTGCAATCATCTATTCAAAAAAGAAAAAAGAAATAATTAAAAAAATAAAAGCAAACCTAACAAGCATTGAATACTTTATAGAAATGAATTCAGACCAAACAATAGAAGAAAAAGATGTTGGAGTAAATTATATTATAGAACAAGGAAAAAGAATTGTAAAATCTGGTGATAATAGCTATATGGACATAAAAATAGACCCCGAAGAATTTAAAGTGTTAATATTTACATCAGGAACAACATCGCAAGCAAAAGGAGTTATGATTAACAATAGAAACTTAGCACAAAATGTAAACGTAATATCAGCATATGTTTATTTAGACCATAACGATAGATTCTTCTCTGTATTACCACTACACCATACATACGAATCAAGCATTGGCTTTTTATTACCTATGACTAACGGAAGTTCAATTGTAGTGTGTGAAGGTTTAAAACATATTGTGCCAAACTTAAAAGAAACACACCCAACAGCAATCCTGGCAGTACCACTATTAGTAGAAAATTTATACAAAAAAATTAATGAAAACATTAAAAAAAGTAAAAAGGACAAACTAGTAAAATCAATGATACACGTAACAAATGCATTAAAAGGAGTAAATATAGATATTAAAAAGAAAATATTTAAAGAAATATACGAAAACTTAGGTGGAAACCTGCGAATAATTGTATCAGCAGCAGCACCAATAGATGCCAAAGTAGGAAAATGGTTAGAAGATATAGGAATTACATTTTTACAAGGATATGGTTTAACAGAAACCGCACCAATAGCAGCACTTACACCAGAATGTGACCCAAGAGTTGGTTCAGCAGGAAAAGCAGTAACTTGTGCAGAATTAAAAATTCATAACTCAAACGAAAAAGGAGAAGGAGAAGTATTTATAAAAAGTGATACTCTTATGATTGGATACTATGAAGATGAAGAAGCAACCAATGAAGTGATTCACGAAATAAACGGTGAAAGATGGTTTAACTCAGGTGATGTTGGTTACCTAGATGAAGATGGATATCTATATATTACAGGAAGAAGTAAAAATGTAATAGTAACACAAAACGGAAAAAATATTTATCCAGAAGAAATTGAATTATTATTAGGTAAAATAGAAGAAATTAAAGAATGTATGGTATATGGAAAAGGGCAAGAAGGTTCAAAAGAACTAGTAATTTCTGTAAAAGTAATACCAGATTATGAAAAAATTGAAGAAAAATATGGAAACATTACTGAAGACGAAATTCGAAAAATTATATGGGATGAAATAAAAAAAGTAAATAAAAAATTAACATCATATAAAGCAATTAAAAATTTAGAAATAAAAAAAGATGATTTTGAAAAAACTACTACTATGAAAATAAAAAGATTCGTTGAAATACAAAAAGATAATAAATAAAATAAATGGGGGATTTCTTTCACCCATTTATTTACTTATAAATATAATTCCCAAAAAATAAAAACCTATAAAAATTATTAATTTCAAAATAAAAGATATAATATCATAACAAGCATTTTTAACAAAAAATTCAGTTAAAAAATAAGAAATAAAAATAATAACAAAAGGCTTTAAAAGCCAATTTATAAAATCAAACTTAAATTTTGTTATTTTTTTTAGTTGTAAAATACTAACTAAAGAATTAAAAATTTCACTTAAAAAAATAACAAAAATATATCCAGTCATTCCAAAAATAGGCAATAAAAAATAAATGCAAAAAATACTAATAAACAAATCAGCTATATTACACTTCATTACACCCAATTGTTCATTTAAACCCTTCAAAATATTATCAACAATACCATCTAAATACATAAAAAGAAGCAAAGGGCATAAAATTTTCAAATATAATCCAATCTCTAAATTATTATAAACAAATAAGCTTATAGTATTAGAATAAAATAGAAATATACCTATTACACAAATAGAAAAAATAAGTGTAACTCTAAAAATTTTTGAAATTATTGTAGAAATTCTTTCATAATTTCCCTTTGTATAATAATAAGTAAATTCAGGAATTAAAAGACCACTAAAAGAATTTATAATAACCTCAGGGAACATAAGCACAGGCATTGCCATACCACTAATTATTCCATAATTTGAAAGAGCAGTGTTACAATCCATACCAGACCTTTCCAAACGAATAGGAATTAAAACCTGTTTAATAGAAGAAAGACCAGAGCGAATATATGATGTAACAGAAACAGGTATTGCAATTTCGAAAATAGCTTTTATATAATTAACATTTGTATTTAACTCTTTAGTATACTTTCTTTTTTCAAAAAAATATAATAAAAAAGAAAGGAAAAAAGACATTATTTCTGAAACACATTCTCCCAAAACAAGCGACAAACAAGCATATTCTAATCCATTAGGCATAACAGTAGAAAGTAAAAAAGCTGTTAGTGTAATTTTTATAAATTGTTCAAAAACTTTAGAAATAGCATTTTTTCCATTTTTTCTTAAAGCAGTAAAATATCCATTTAAACAAGAAGACATCGCTATAAAAGGTAAGCTAATGCTAATTACATAAAATAAATTGCTACTTATTTGACTATGCAAAAAATAAATTGAAATATTTTTTGCAAATATAGTTAATAAAAATGCAGAAAGCATTCCAAAACATAAGCTATATTTTAAGCAACTTTTCATTGAAGTTTTTGCATTACTATCAGGGTAATATGTAGTTTGAACAGTAACAATACGAGTAGTAGCAAGGTTTATACCGAGAAGTAGCAATAGTTATAAAAAACATATAAACAGACATAATTAATCCAAAAATGCCAATAGCTTCAGTTCCTACTTTCTTAGAAATATAAATACTAAAAAACATACCAACAAGCCTTAGTACAAAAGAAGTAGCAGTTAACATTAATCCATTTAATAAAAAAAGTTTTAACCTTCTCAAAAATAATCACCTTTAATTTGAATATATGAAACAAAAAATAAAATATGAAATTTTAAAATTAATAAAATATTAATAATATGTATACTTTTTTCTTAAGGTTTATGTGTTAAAACATAAATAAATGTTATAATAAAATATATTAAAAGGAGGTGCGCCAGTTCGGTGCGCAACGTCTAGTTTGGTGCAAGTCCAAACCTAGTAAGACTTAGCAAGTCGCTAGTATTT
>CANRAM010000010.1 GCA_947628605.1 uncultured Clostridia bacterium
GATGCTTTTATACCTAAAATTTGCCTATTTTTGATTGTTTCTCATAAAACTTTTGCAAAATACCGAAACTTAAAATATTAAAAAATTTTTATTTTTTCCATAAAAAATACCTAATACAATAAAAATATATATATCATATTAGGTATTCCTCTATATTTTAGTTAATTTTAATCTAAATTATAAGATGTAATATTTGAATCATTCCAGCCAAGTATTGATTTGGTTGCTTTATCTAAATTATAACGTTCTCTTGCTAATGCTGTAAAGTATGAGTTTTTAACATTTCCTTCTGGCAATGAATAAATATTAATTTCTCCATTTGTGTTAAGATTTTTTGTTGGTGTGTATCTTTCTACTAAACAAACATAGCAAGCATATTCCTTTCTTCTAAAAAATTTATAATATCTTTTATTTTCATCAATATTGAAATTAAATTTTTTAAAATCGGATGACTTATATCCTATAACATTTACAGCATCTTCGTCCTCATCTGCTAAATGTTGAACTGTATGATAAATACCGTCAACACACATATATATTGAATTTGGACTTATATATTGCTTATTATTTGTACTTGTTACTATTGCATAGTTGTTATATATTTTATTTCCTACTGGTACTCCTTGCATAAATGCAACAAAATTTACATTTGTTATAATTTTTTGCCAATCGTATTCTTCCATTTTTGGTAATATAAATGTTGCATATCGTGACCCATCAGTAGCTACATCTAATCCACCAGCATTTTCATTATATGCTGCAATAGCATTATTTAAATTATCTTGTATTGATGTTTGAATTACATTTCTTTTTTGTTGATTAAAAAATGATAATGGATTTTCTGGGTCATTGTTGCTGGTAATGTCTAAAATTTGAGTATTAACATTTTCATCTTTTGTTCTTACTGCATTCTTAGGAGTTACTATACTTTTTACTCCAGAGTCATTTAACCATTTCATAAACTCCTGACTTTTGTTCTTATAATCTCTAGCACTGTAGTCCTTAGAATCGGCATTCCACCCCGCATTTGCTGTATTAACAGCTAATGGAGTTTTATCATTAATATAATACCAACCATTATTTATGTAATAAACTTTTCTACCATTAAAATATTTAAAAGTGTAAATATTACCCGGGTATGAATTAGACATTTCCTCAGTTTTTACGTTTTCAGATAATTGCTCTCCATTTTCACTAATGTAAGTCAAAAACTTATCTGCTTCTAAATATCCAGAATTTGAAATTACATTACCATTAATTTCTCCATAAATCGCTACATAATTATCTAAAGAATAGTTAACAACAACATAGTTATTACCGCTTTCATATTTTTCTGAATAGTAAACATATGGTTTTAGTACGTGTTTGTAATTTCCTTCGCTACTTTTGGTTGGTGCGTATATATAATAACCATCATATAAAGTTATTAAAACTGCTGGAATGTATGGCTTTACATAGTCTACGCTTTCGCCTGGTAAGCCCATACCAGAGTTAATACCTGAAAGCAATATATTAATAGAAGCTAATATATCCCTTCTAATTGATTCTGCATTGTTTGAATATGCATCTCCTTGTGTATTTAATTCGAACGCAGCAACAGCATCGTGACAGGAAGCTTTTAAAATAGAATCATACGTTCCCTGCAACGACGCCGTTTTCACACCGATTATTTATATAAAATGATAATACTAACATTAATGGAAGCATTATTATAACAAAAACAACACATAAATCTTGTAATTTCAATCTATAACACCTCCAAAAATTTTAAATTTTATAATTCTCCATTTGCCATAACCATTCCAGAATGACGACCATATGTATCGTTTACACTACTTGTAGTTCCTGATACTGTTCCGTGAAGTTGGTCTGCTACTGGTATGCTATCTAATTTTACTTCAACAGTAAAAATATCTCCTTCTTTAAATAAAACAGTATGTGTATCATCTTGTTGTAACTCACTAAGCAACTGTGATGCAAATTTATAATAGTAACTATTTTCACCTACTTTATCAGATGATACTATTGCTGATTTTTTTGCTTGATTTTCATCTAATATTCCAATTTTCATTGAAATATCATATGCATTTCCTGTTGCAGATATTTTTTCTACAAAATCGTCATAATCATCTAAAGTAAGTTTTCCCGTTGTTCTTACTTTATCAACAAATACAACGGTTAATTCTTGAACTGACATTTGTGATATATTTTCACCTTGGTCTAGCTCAGTCATCAAAGGAAATATAAACATTACAACTGCTGATAAAAAAACTACTATTATTATCGTAAAAGTTGCTCCTATTGAACCTCTATCATTTAATTTCATATTCTTCCCCTCCTATTATTAAAAATCTTATTGCATTATATAGATTATCTCTAGTTTCTTATTTCCTTTAACTGTTTCCACTGTTGTATCATCTTCTGTTACTTGTATTCCACTTGTTTCAATTTCTATGAATTTTTCTTTAAATTGCTTATTTTTATATTGGTTTAAATTTACACCTGTATACTCAATATGATTTCTAGTATATTTTCCACCTGCTATATCAACACGGATTCTTTTTATAATTTCTTCATCTTCACTACCCCATTGTGCGCTAACAGTTGTTTTTCTAACGCTATCATTATCGGTTCTTTTTACTCTATACAAATTCCCTGTCCCGCCGTTAGCTTCAAAACCAGACCATATATTAGAATTTTCACCTTGTGCTCTTAGTTCGTTATCAAGCCCTTCTATTCTACTACGATATTCATTATACTTATTCATAGTTTTTTGGTCTCTCTCTTTATCCTTCAAAATATCATCCCAATTATTCATAAATCCTTCAGACCAAGTATCGAATCGAACAATAGGGTTTCCATTAGTATCTAATATAGTTACTGCAAATTGTTCTTTTTTATATTTGTATATAGTAGGAAGAATTGTTTCAAATCCAACAATTCTATCTCCACTATTTGCATTTTCTTCATTTATATCAACATATTCATAACTTGACGTTTTGTCATTTATAGTTAATATTGTATCAGCTGTTGAACGACATTGATTGAATCCTATCATAGCAATACTTAACGCTATCGAAAACACGAAAGCTGCAAACGCCATTTCTAAAGCTTCAACTGCATTTTCCATAACAAACTATCCTTTCACTAAGTGCCGCTACCTCCACCGCCACTAGCTTTGCTGTATTTATTTACTGTAACTTTATCTACAAATCCATCACCATTTGTATCAGATGTTGTAACTGAATAATATGAAGATGTATTTAGATTTTTAATCGTACCATTTTCAATTTTAACATCTCCGTCTGTTACAATATATTTAGGGTCCGATGTATCCTCATCTAACTGTGAATTATTAACTTTTATTTTATTCATTAATGCTTTAACATTTGAACCACTTTGTTTATCTTTTTCAAATGTTGTGAATTGGCTATTAAATGCTTCTATAGCTTGCGATTCTCCCTGTCTTGTTGCTTCATCTGTTAGACCTTGTGTACTGTTGAATACTAACATACCTACTCCTATTAATAATATACATATTAAAATAGCACCTGCTATTAATAATGCTTTTGATGCATTCTCCATAATTTTTTCCTCCTTAGAATATTGTTTATTTTTTATTTAATTTAGATTCCTTCTTAAATCTAAAATATTAAAATCATCTTTAGTTTTTCTAGCTATTCTTCTAGTTGTTCTAAAACTATTTTACTTATAAGTTTTGTTTTTTCGTGATATTGTGTTTCTACACATTTAAAACTTATTAAATTAAAATTTCTTACAAACCCTGTTATTCCTGCTTTTTGTAGTTGTTCCATTTGATATGTCTGTTTTTGTTGTTCTTCGCCTATTAGTATTAATTCTATTTTTATTGAATTTGTATCATTTGGTATATAGAAATCATTTTCATCTTTTGGTATTTCATTTTTTTCGTTACTATCTATTGCTCTATTAATCATCGTTGTAACATTAACTCCTAAAATTTCTTTATCCAAATATTCTTCGTATTCCCCGATTATACTGTTTTATTTGCTTTATTTTAGCATTGTTTCTTATTATAAACATTACAGCTACTATTGTGAGGACTATAAATATTACTATTAAACATATAAATATTTTTTTCATACTACCTCTTTCATTATACTATTTTTTTTGAAAATTATCAACATTTTTTTGCAAATTAGTAATATATTCTTGTTTTAGTTACTATCAAACTTTAAAAATTTTTACTTTTTTTACACATCCTGTAAGTGGCTCATCTTTTCCATAATATTCAAGTTGTATTTTATATTTATTTCCCGCATTTTCTTCTATAAATCTATAATCCCAATGCGAAACATTTGGCATATTACTATATTCTAATTGTATTTCTCCTCTTCCTGTTTCTGTTAAGTTTCCATTTTCATCTTCGAATTGTTTGTTATATTCTTCTATTAAATTATGAATGGTTAATACATCGTGTGCTGATAATATATTTGGATTGATTTCATCTGAGCTTACGTATTCTTGAAATTTAGAATTTATTTCATAAATTTTTTTCATTTCTTGACCGTTTTGTATTTCTTCCATATAACCATCGAAAGCAAAATATAGTCCTGCTAATATTGAAAGAATTAACACTCCTATTAATATCTCCGCACCCATTAGTAACGCATTCGATGCATTTTCCATATTCCACTTCCCTCCTGTCAAAAATAACCTATTTTATTAAAATCCTTCCATTAAATCACTTTCATTCGTTTTTTCAGATTCCTCAAAGTTTAATTCGTTCACTCTTCCACTTTTTTCATTAAACGTGATACCTGTACAATTAAATAATCTTCTTTTAAAATCTTTAAACTCTCCCGAACTAGTATCTCCTAATATTTTCTTATACTCGTTTGGATTTGAAAGTTCTTTACTTCCTGCAGATGCTGACCATAAATTTCTATTTTGGACTTCTACTTCACCTTTACTATTTCTTGTATACACTTTTAAATCGAATTTTAATCTCACATTTACTTTAATTTCATATTCGTCTAATAATTCTGAATATTTTTCGTTATTATCCTTTACTTTGTTTACTAATGAAATTATTTCTGTACCTCTTATTAATTTTCTATCATAAGATAAATATTCTTTATTATATGCTTCTACTTTTTGAGTTTCTTCTACATCTTCTTCTACTTGAAGCACATCGCTCATAGTTCCTGCTACATATACAAGTAATGCTAAAATTACAAGTGCAATTAGCATTCCTCCTGCCATTAACAATGCTTTTGATGCGTTTTCCATATATTATCCTCCTATACTTAAATCATAGAATTCATTGTTCCAAATGCACTTGTCATACTCATCATACCAATTGCAACAAGTGGCACTATTAAGTAACCTACAAATAAGCAAACCATCGGTGCAAATCCTATTACCTTGCCTATCATACCTTTTTTAGATATTAATCTTTCATTAGATTCCTTTCTTTTTTCTTGATAATATGCTCTTTCTGTATCTAATTCATCAAATGCTTCTCTTATAGGTATTTTTTCTACTGCTGCTTGTAAACTTTCTACTATACGTATTAATTGAAGATATGATACATCATTTTTTAGTTCTTCTAATGCTTCCCAAGCTCCACTTTCATAGTTGTTAACACATTTTGTTATTGGCTCTTTAAATATGTTTGCATATCTTTCTAGCCATTCTAATATCATTTCAACGTTTACTCTTTCAATTTTCATAAGCATTAATATAATTGTTTGATATTGCATTACTTCGTCTTCCATATCTAATTGTCTCATCTTTATTTGGAACTTTAGCATCCACGTTGGACCCATATATCCTATTAACGAAAATATTAATGCGAATAATACTTCAAACCATTTTAAATATTCGTTATTTATTACTGCTAATTTTTGCATAATTTTTTCTGCATCATTTTCTATTTCTGTATCTGTTGAATCAGCATATTGTTTAGACTTTTTCATTGCACTTATTACTTGCTCTTTCGTTGTGTTAGTTTTTCCTTTGAATTTATTTAAAAAGTAATTGTGTTTCTCTGTTACTTGCATTCCTTTTTTTTCATCCTGTGCAGACATTTGACCGACTATATTAAAGTCTGTTGTTGGTTGTTCATATATAAAGTTTATACTTATTCTATGTAATTGAAAAAATAGTATTATCGATATAAAGCAAGTCGCAACTGCTATTGATAATTTAGTTACATACAACCACTCTATTTTCGATTTTGAAGCTGCATCTTTCAATAAATTGCTAACTTTTCTTTCTTCTTTAGTTCCCGCTTTTGGTAAAAATAAATCTACTATTTTCTTTATTATTGTTTTTTTGTATAACTTTGCTTGCCAAGGATTTTCTGTATTTTTCAAGTTTGCATTTGTATCTGAATTGTCTTTTATTTTCCTAATTAGTAAGAAGGCTACGAATGTAACAACAAGTATAAGCGTTTGAACAATTAAGCCCACTTTACCATTATAGAAATCGTTTGTAAAGCTAAATTGTGATAGTGCCCAGTTTTTTACTGGTTCCAAAAATAATATTGGAACTGCTGAAATTATCGATAAACTTTGAAATACATAATCTATTTTATCCCTTTTTAATATTTCTATTTGCATTTCTTGTGTTATATTATTTAAATTTTTTAAATATAATGATGCTCCATGTTGGTCTTTTCTATCTCCAAATTCTCTTGTTAAGAATGATACCCCTGCAAATTCTTTTAAGTAGCTGTTCGGAGCCACATCATAGTATTTTTCTAGTTCTGCTTCTGGGTCATCTGATATTAGTACTTCATAAATTTTTTCTGCTTGACGAGATACTTCTACTTCGTCATTTTGTGATACTTCATATATTGCTTCTTCAACCATATTAGTATCGTGGTATGCGTGACGTATTTCCGCAAAAAAATCTATTTGTTGTTTTAATAGTTTGTTATCTATTTTATCCACCATACCACTAATAATTGTTTCTATCATAAATATTTCAAATATTAATAGGATTCCTAATAATAAAGTGTTATCTTTTGTAAAAAGTATTATAAATATTGTAAGTGGTATTATTATTAGTAGTGCATTTGTTAAAATTTTTGCTGCTTGTCTTCTTGTTAAATATTCGTCATCTATATTAATTATTTCTAGTCTTCTTCTTAGTTTTATTAAATATCTCTTTATACCTGGTATTTTTATGTAAAACATATATAGTTTTTGGTATATAACATCTGCTGAAAATGTGTTAGCTTTTGTTCCTGCTCTAAGTGCCATTGCTTTCTTTACGTCGGATTGATTCATTCTTTTCATTAATATAAAATATACAAGAATGATTATTGCAAATAATCCTACAACACCAATTAATCCATATATAATGACATCATTTGACATTTTTTACAAATAGCACCTCCTTACTCTTGTCTTTTAACTTGCACATTATTCTGTAACTTTCTTCGTTGTACGTGGTTTTCTTGTGCTTTTTTTAGGTTTTTCTTTGTCTTCTTCTTTTTCTATTTTTTCTATTTTTACTTCTGTTTCATTTTCTCCTGGAGCTTTTATTCTAACTCCCCAGTTTTCTTCAACAAATTTATCAAATGCTACTACATCACTTTCGTCCATATTATTTCTCATTTCTATTAAGTTGTGGTCTGATATTTTATTTGTAAGTACATATTCTCCGTCTATATATTCTAGTATGTTTACATATGTATATAACTGTCTGTCTGTAACTTTTGTAAAATAGTGTGTAGCATTATCAAAAAATTTATCGAATTTTCCTTCTAATGTTTTTTGTTTTTGATGGTCAAATGTATAATTGTTTTTATCTTCTACTGGTATACATTCTGTTATTCTTTCTATATATCTTCTTCCTCTAAAGTCTTTTACTAAGTGAATATCGAAGTTTAATACTTGTACAACTTGTTCTTCTGCTGTTTTTTCATTTTTAAACACACCAGTTCTTAACATTGAGTTTCTTAATGCTGTTACTAAGTTTGGAAATGTTTTTGCGTGGTGAGTAAATAATGTAAACTTAGATGCAACTTGGGCTGCTTGAATCATCCAAGATGCTACGGGGTCTGTTGCAACCTCACCTATGATGTTAACAGAACCGTCAGTTTTCTTTTGAACGTCTAGACCTTCCTGTCCAGATATTGTTTCTGTTTCTCTAAATGTTAATATGTTTCTTGTAGGATAAATTTTTCTTAAGTGTAACTCGAATGCAGTTTCTTGAACCCTTATGTTCATTGTTTCATATATATTTTCTATCATACCCATAAGCATTGTTGTTTTACCACAACCTTGCTCACCTGTAAGTGATATAATTCTTGCCCCTTTTACTAGGAATTTTAATAAATCTATTGTTTGTTCTTTACCTGGGAACAAAATTAATTGTTCCAATGTTGCTCTTTTAACGTCGAACTTTCTTACGAAGAATGCCCAAGTTTCAGAGAATGAAGGTCTTACAACAACGACACGGGAACCGTCTTTCATTTCGTTAATTTTATAACCATTTGAATCTGATAACTGACCTGGGTTATTGTATTTGTATATGTTTTGGCATACTCTTTTTAGTTCACTTTCTGTACCAAATGATAGGAAAGCAAGTCTTATAGATTTTCCTTGGAAGAATATCCATATACTATCACAAGCACGTGGAACTTTGTTTTCCATAACTTGACTTAAGTAATCTCCATCTGTTTGTGCAACTTGGCTTAGGAATGATTCTGGAAGACCAGATACACCTCCTGATACACCATCTATGTTCATATCTCTTACTTCGTCTATGCTGCTATATCCTTTATAGTGTTGATATATTCTTTGAGTTACTACTTGTAGCTTATCTGCGAATGTTAATTCTAGTTGTTCTTTTTCATAAATATCGCTTATCTCTTCTTCTGTAATTACATAACAAGGTTTAGTTTCTCCTGATATGTATTTTAATACTGCTAGATTGTATTTTTTTATTATTTGTGATAAGGCTTCATAGCCGAATTCTTTTTTATACATATATATTAAAATATCGAATTTATCTTGTGGTGTTAAAAGTGACGGAATATCAAATGGTATTGCTTTTGAAATGTTTGTTTCGTCCACTCCATATTCTTTTAATAATAAATCGTAAATTAATTCTTTTACATATTTTTTATCATTAACATCTCCATAAGTACATCCTTTTAAAGCTTTCTTTAATTCGTATTTTTTCTTTTTTCTTCTTTTTAATTCTTCTTCTGAAAGACCTATATCATATAAATTTATCTTTGTTATTTCATCTAGCCTTTTTTTAACGAATGTTGTCATTTTATCCAATGTATATGTCTTATCATCAACTTCAACTTCTTGTTCTACTTTTTGTTCTTTTTTCTTTTTCAGTGACCTCATTACTACTGCCCAAGACCCTAATAGTACAACAATAATTAAGATAAAATTTATTAGCATATAATGTCTCCTCCTCTTTATTCTCTATACTTTCATTTGCATCTCTTGCATTTTGTAAATAATCTTTTCTACTGTATCTTTTACTTGTTCCATAAACGTTGCATTGCTACCACCATCGTGTATTTTTCTTATTTTTAAGAATAAATCTGCTACATTTTCTTCACTTGCTGCTTCAAAAAATAATGTATTATATGGTATAGCTGTTATATCTCTTTTAATTCCTACATAACGTGAAATATTTTTTACTGTATATTTTGAATGTCCATCAAATCTTCCTATATTTAATATGTAGTTATCCTTCTTTGCATTTTGTTTTTTAAATTCAATAAAATCGTTTATCATATTTATTTTTTGTGCAACATTACATACAATTACGTCTGAAATATTTAGTATTTGTTTTATCATTTCATCATCTAATCCTTTATCTAAATCCACAAATACTATATCGTAAAAGCCATTCGCATTTTGTATTATGTCCTTGTATTTACCTTTCGTTTTCAAGTATTCTTCTTCACTAGGACTATCTTCAACATTTTTAAAACTATATAAAACTTCTAGTCTGTTTTTATAAATAACGTGTGTATAATTTGGAATAATTTCTGGCGTTAGTCTTCCACTGTATGCCACCTTAGATAAACCTTCTATCCCGTTATCAACAGCCGTTGTTGGCTTGTTATCTACTAATTTATTAATTAATTTTTTATTTTTTTCTAGTCCTCCAAAGCATAAATCTAACGTGTCGTCATCATATTTTGTTGATATTAATAATATTTTATAGTTATGTTCTATTGCCATACTTGTAGCACATGCAATCAACGACATTGATTGACCTGTTTGCTTTGTTGTATTGCTCCAAAACGATATAATTGCCATTAGCTATCCTTCCCTTTCTAATATTCTAAACGCTTTAGTAATTTCTTTTGAATTAACATCACCATCTGCTATATCCTCTACTATATAAGATAAACTTTCTTTGTACTGCATACTTAACCTTTTAATACCTATTCTAGAAATCCTCTGATTTTCTATTATTATAGTTTGGTCTCCATTATCCATTGGTAAATATACTCTAAATTCATCATTCCACATTACTTTTGTTTCTAATGATAAAAAATCTAAATACTCATTATCTTCTTTAGACATTTCCTTAGAAAATAATATTTTTGTAAGTTTTATTGGTTGTTCTATATTAGTTAATATTTCTAATCCCTTTTTCAACGAGTATAAATCAAATGATGTTACAAAATAGTTTTTACTGCAATTCATTATGTTAAATTTGTAAAAATTATCTATGCTGTCTACATCTACTAAACTATAATCATATTCTAATTCTTTACCATCTGGTGTTCCAAAGTATCTTTTTATTTGTTCGAAACTTTCTAGTCCTATTGCCACATCTATTTTTTCATATTCTGTTACATATGCTTTTGTAGGGTTTATAGCTGGAACAATATATTTTGCTTTTAATGTTAATGTATTATCTACTACTAGCACTTTTTTTCCTAGTACTACTAAAGCTTTCGCCACATGCATAATAAAATCTGTTTTATCATAAGCTCCTATAAAACCTATTGTTCTCATATGTTCCTCCTATTTTTTCATTATTCAGTTAATCCTAATGATTCTATGTATGATTGTCTTGCTTCTCTTTCTTTTGTAATTTCTTCTTCTACTTTTGTTTGAACGTTTTCTGATGCTGTATCAGCATTTTGGTTAAGTGCTTGATTTATATCTGAATTTCTTCTTTCAGCTAACGCTTCTGCGTTTCTTGCATTAATTGCTGTAATTGCTTCTTCTCTTAAGTTTGGATTTGCACGTAACAAATCGTGAACTTCTTTTGATTCAGTGTATGTTGGTAATATCTCACTTTGATTACCTGGCTCTACATAAGTAGTTGCATATAATTTTGAGCCTGGCATTTTATATACTTCTACTATTGCATTGCTCATTATTAAGGTTTCTTCTTCATATAAGTTCATCCAAATTGTATCTGCTGTCATATTTTTTATTTCTTTTTTTGATATTACTATATAGTCTTGACCATTTGCTAATCTAAGTCTTACATCTATATAATCTCCAATTTCTAGTTGTTGTGGAAGTTCAATCATATTATACTCTTGCTCTCTTAAATCGTTAGTAACTTTTTCTGTGCTTTTTTGTATAAGACCTGATGTTAAAATTGTTCCTTGTGGCAAGTCTACTTTTGCTACTGTTTCTTCACTTAGTCCATCTTCTTTTACATAATTATCTGGTTTTACTGTTTCTGGTGCTTCTACTTTTTCTAGCATTGAAGAATCAATCTTTTCTCCTGATTTAACACTTCGATTTAATATATATATTGTTCCTGTTGTTTTCTTAGTTTTTGCTAATTCTTGATTTACCTTTGTTAATTGCATAAATAAAAAGGCAATTACTAAACCTCCTAATAACAATCCTATAATTATACCTAATAAAATTGAATTTCTTGCTTTTCTTTGCATTGGATTTGTTGCCATAGAAAATTCCTCCTTCATATAAATGTGACAAAATATCACTATATTTTTTATTGTACATCAATTTCTATTAAAAAACAACTAAGTTCATTGTATTGTAATGTAAAAAACACAGGGTTGTAATATTAATGTAACATTACTTCTTTTTCGCTTATATCAGTATATTTTTCAATTGCTTCTGCTACTCCATCTGAGTCATTATCGCTAACGAAAACATCTCCTATTTTGTTTACTGCTAACATACTTTTTCCTATTGCTACACCTAACCCTGCATTTTCTACCATTTCTTTGTCGTTTATATTATCTCCTATTGCCATAACTTCTTCTTGTTTTATTCCTAATTTTTTTATTAAAAATTTTATTGCTTGCCATTTGTTTGTGTTTTCTCCGAGATATTTCTGTGTAAAAATATTCTATTGGTATGCTTTGACTTCCTGACCTTATGTATTTTCTTGACATATGTTCTACTTCTAAAATGTTTATTTTGGATATTTTTTTTAATTTTTTCATTATCCTTGAAAATATTATTTTGTCGTTGTCGCATATTGTAATTTTTAATACTTTTATATTTGGCATTTGTTGTATATAGCTTTGTATGTTTTCTACTATTTCTATGTTTGTTCTCTTTTGTTCTGGCTTTTTACTGTTTTCGCTATCGTAGTATAGTGTGTTGTAGTTTAAGTTTTTTGTTATTACGCTGTTTTCTGTATACAGATTATAATATATACTGTTTTCTTCACATATTTTAACTATTTGCAAAACTTTTTCTTTTTCCATAAAAACTTCGTATATATTTTTTTCATTTTGCACATCATAAATTAAAGTACCATTGCCAGAAATAATGTATTTGTCTGCGCCTATTTCTTTTGCTATGTTTTTTACGCTTAACGGCATTCTTCCGAGATGCTAGTACTACATTTATATTATTTTTTGTTGCTTTTTGAATTATTTCTTTGTTTTTTATGCTTATTTCTCCATATGAGTTAAGTAATGTTCCATCTAAATCTATTGCTATTAATTTATACATTTTCTTCTCCTATTCTACATTCTTATTTTATTATACCTATAATTATTTTTTTTTACAATAATTTTTACAATAATTTCACACTTTTGACATATGTAAAAATTTCCAGTTTAAAAATATAATTTCTGCACATTATAAGTAACGTAGAAACAAGTAAGTTTCTAAAAAATTGTAAAATGTTTTACAGGAGGTGAACAAGACAATGGCAAACCAAAACAGTAACTACAAAGCTGTTCCAGAAGCTATGGACGCTTTAGAAAAATTCAAATATGAAGTTGCTAGCGAAGTTGGTGTAACTTTAAAAGACGGTTATAACGGAAATATATCTGCAAGAGATGCTGGAAAAATCGGTGGAAATATGGTAAGAAAAATGATTCAACAAGCTGAAAATCAAATGATTGGTAAATAGTTATACTATTAGTGTTTTAGTAGGAATATGATTTTTGTTTTTTTATTATACATAAAAAGGCAGGAATTGTATTCCTGCTTTTTCGTATAATAACATACACTATTTTTATTTGTAATTATTTTCTCTAGTTTTTCAACATTATTGTTTTTCATTATAATAAAACATTTTTATTATTTGTTACTCAAGTTATAATTCTAAACTTGCTTTATCTAAAAGGAAATTATATATTCCAATAGTTGTAATTCCATACTCATCTCTTCTTGGCATAACATTTTCCTTTACAACAATAATCTTTTTAAACGAATCATCAATATTTATAAGTGAATTTTTTTCTTGTTTTTCTTTTTCTTCACTATTTATATTAAATGCAGATTGAATATAATATTTTTTGCTTCCTTGTGTTGCAATAAAGTCAACTTCATAATTTTTAAGTATTGTTTTTCCTTTACTATCTGTATCAAAAACTTCCATAACTCCTACATCAACATTATATCCTCTAATTCTAAGTTCATTATATATAATATTCTCCATTATATGGTTTTCTTCTGTTTGCCTAAAGTTTAGTCTTGCATTTCTTAAACCAATATCTTCAAAATAAAATTTATATGGAGAATTTATATATTTCTTTCCTTTTATGTTATATCTTTTTGCTTTATTTATTAAAAATGAATCCTCAAAATATCCTATGTAATTATTTATTGTTTTATCACTAATAATTTTGTTTTTTTCACTTTTATATGTCTTAGATAATTTTAATGGATTTGTAAGTGAGCCTATTGAGGATGACAAAATATCCAAAAGTTCATCTAATTCTTCTTTATGTCTTACTTTATGTCTTTCAATAATATCTGAAACATACACCTTATCAAATAAAGATTGCAAATATTCAGATTTTTCTTGTGGTGTATTATACGATAATACAAGTGGCATACCTCCATAAGTAAAATATTTATCCCAAGCCTCTTCTTTCGTACCTTCATATACTGAAACAAATTCTCTAAAACTTAATGGATATACATGTATTTCATCTCCACGCCCCCTAAATTCTGTTATTACATCAGAAGATAAAAATTTTGAATTACTTCCTGTTACATAAATATCAACATTTTCAATATGCATTAAACTATTTAGAACTTCTTCAAATCTTTCTAAATATTGAACTTCATCTAGCATAATATAATATAAATCATTATCTAATATTTTTTCTTTTATAAAATTTAACATATTATATGGATTTCTTAGTTTTTCATTTGATAAATCATCTAGTGCTATAGAAATAATATGAGATTTTTCTATTCCTTTTTCAATCAAATATTTTTTGAAAATATTAAACAATAGATATGATTTTCCTGACCTTCTTAGACCGGTTATAATTTTAACCAAACCATTTTTTTGCCTTGCTATTAGTTTATTTAAATAATCATCTCTTTTAATATCCATATTATCGCTCTCTTTCAATAGCATTATATAAATTTATTATTATAAAGTCAATATTCTATTACGAATTTTTTTGGATTTCCAACTTTTTTCGTAATAGAATATTTTTTAATTTTCTTCAATATTTACTCTGGCTCTACTATTCCATAGTTTTTTGAATCTTTTAATTTAAATATAACATTTACTTTATTTGTGTCTACGTTTATAAAAGTATAGAATGTATTTTGTGGTTTTTCTTGTAATACAAGTTTTGCATCTTCTATTGACATAGGTTTTGCTTCGTAATATAGTGTTTTTATAATTTCTCCTTCTGGTTCGTGTGCATTTCCTTGCATATTAAGTAATTCTTTTTGCTTTATTGAGTCTTCTTTATTTTGTTTTTCTTTTTTAGTTTTTGTTTTTCTAATTTGACCTTCTAATATATCTATATCTTTATCTATTGATGCATATAAATCTTTATGTGCTGTTACTGCTTTATATATTTCTCCATTTGCGTTTACGAAAATATCTGCTATGTTTTCATTTCCTTCTGATTTTATCGTTATTGTTACATCAAACTCTTCTCCAAAATATTTTATAAGCCTTTCTAACTTTTTCTCTGCATATTCTTTTATTGCCTCTGTAGCTTTTAAATCTTTTCCTGTTATTTTAATATTCATAATATTACTTCCTTTCCTATTTCATTTTGTTCTTTAGTTTCTATTTAAATTATATACTAAATATCATTTTTTGCAAGTATTTTTTGTTATTTTAAAATATTTCCTCTAATTTATAATCTTTTTCTAACTTTTGATTTAGGTATAATTTGGTTATTATTTCTAATTCTTTTATTGAATTTTTTTGTATATTGAAGGAATATAGTTTCTTTGGTGGTGCTAACACTATGTATTTTATTGCATCTTGTGTTGCTTTATTAATTTGTATTACACTTTTATCTATTTTTCCACACGCTCCACATTTAAATCCACTGTCTTTTAAACTAAAATACAATATATCTTCTCCGACTTTTACAGGTTTTACAACCTTGTATATCTGGTGCATAGCCTAATATGCACATTAGTCTTAACTTAAAAATTGCAAGAACTAAATCTTTATTCTTGTCTGTTTCTGATATAGTATATAGTGTATTTAAAAATAATTGCAATATTTTATAACTATTTTCATTTTCATTTGTTACATCATTAATAATTTTAGTTATGTGTGCTACATATTTTAACTTATCCAAGTCTGTTCTTAAATTATAAAACATTTCTATTGTTTCGCACGAATTTATATGATATGTAGTAGAGCCTTGATAAAGCAAATATTCTCCAAAACATAAAAATTGACTGCCACTAAGCAAGGCACTTCTTGGTCTCCTTGCTCCTTTGGCAGTACAAGATATTTTTCCGTATTCCAGGTGTTAACATTGTAAGCATTTTATCATAATCTCCCATATTACTTTCTTGTATTATTATTCCATTTGTTTTGAACGTTCCCATTATTTTCTTCACCATCTACCATATTTTTTTGAATGTTTTCTACTTCTATTAATTCTAAAAATGTATTAATATCTCCTGTATTTTTAAAGGTATTCCAAGCTATTTGTTTTATCAAATTAATCTCCTCCTTGTAAAGCGTAAAATTTTATTTACCTTTATCTTATCTTTTGAATTTATTTAATTTTTATACATTTTTTGTATTACTAGTTTTATTATATAAAAAAACTAATTGAATTTAAAATTTTTTACAATAGAATCCTTTTCTTGCCAATCTTCATTTACTTTAACCCACGTTTTTAAATTTACTTTTGTTTGAAGCATTTTTTCTAAATCTTGTCTTGCATACATTCCTATTTTTTTAAGCATCGAACCATTTTTTCCAATTATTATTCCTTTATGTGATTTTCTTAAACAATATATTGTTGCCTCTATATCATATATTTCTTCTCCTAATTTATTAGTTCTATTAGACATTTTTTCAACTTCTACATATAATCCATGTGGCACTTCATCATCTAATAGTTTTAGTGCTTTTTCTCTTATTGTTTCTTCTGCAAGTTGCCTTAATGTTTGGTCTGTATATTCATCTATGTCATAATAAGCTGGCCCTGGTTTTAGTATCTTTTCTATTTCTTCTATAACACTGTTTGTTTTATCATTTTTTAAAGCTGATATTGGAATTATTGCTTCAAAATTATATTCTTTTCTATATAGCTCTATCAATTCCAATAGTTTTTCCCTTTTTACTAAATCTATTTTATTAATTATTAGAATTGTTTTCTTTTTGGCTTCTTTAATTTTTTCTAATATAATTCTATCGCCCTTACCTATTTCTTGGCTTGTAGCTTCTATTAAAAACAATACTACATCCACATCAGTAACACTTCCAAATGCTGTTTCAATCATAGTATTGCCAAGTTTTGTTTTTGGTTTGTGTATTCCTGGTGTATCTATAAATATTATTTGAGCATTTTTTGTATTTACAATTGCTCGTATTGCAGTTCTTGTTGTTTGCGGTTTATTTGTCATAATTGCTACTTTTTCTCCAACTAATGAGTTTATTAATGTGGATTTTCCTACATTAGTTCTTCCAATAATAGATACAAAGCCCGATTTAAATTCATTCATTTTTTTCTTCCTTTATATTTTATACTCTTTTATTTACTAATTTTGTAGAATTTAGTAAATAATTTTTATTTTTTTTCGTCATTTTTTTCTTGACAAATATTTTTACTTACTCTATAACTACATTTGCATCAATTGGACATATTTGTACAAAAGTATTTCCATCATTTACTGAAATGGTATTTCCTGCTAGGTCTTTATATTCTGTTTTTCCGAGTTCTCGATGATTTTTCGCATACTATTTCTATTGCTTTTCCATTCGTTATGTAATATCCTTTTTTATTTCCTATATTCTTTAAACCTTGTCTTCCTTTATTTTCACTATCGTTTAATGTATAGTTTTCCACAAATGTTATTATTATATTCTTTGTAGTTATTGCTTCTTCTGTATCCCAATCCTTTTGTAATGTTCCTTTAGAATATCTTTCATATCTTTTTGTTTCTTCATTGTATTTGTAGCTAACTAAATTTGAATCTGAATATGGAATTTCTACTGATGTTGCTACTTGACCTTCATCTAAATTTATTTCTTCTGCTTTATAATTTAAAACACTTTTTGCACTAGATGTTGTTCTATATTTTTTATTTTCTGCCATAGTTAATATTTTCTTAGTATCTGTTACAACATTATGTGGTGATTTTTTGTCTTTTACTCTCCAAAAGTTAGTTGAACTTTCTGATATTCCATTAATATTGTTTACTTTATAAGTTGAAATATCAGATTCTGCTTGCGGACTCCAGCCAAAGTGTACATATATTGCATCATTTTCCATTGCATAGTCTAAGAAATAGTGCCTTGAACTTCTAATTGGACCTATTTTATCTAAATCTTTACCTTTAAATATTGGCATAAGCCTCGTTTCTCCGCCTTCTACAATTATTTCATAAACTATATAAGCATCATTTAAACTTGCTTGTGGCCACGCTGATTTATGATTGTCTATCATTACTGCTATTGGTCGTTGGTCGCCATTATATATATCAATTGTGTTATCTTCATTTTCTTCTGTTTCTAATGATATTTCATTTTCTAATTTTTCTTCTTCTGTATTATTTTCTGTATTCATTATTTTTATAGCTAATAATGTTCCTGCTATAATTATTAATATAATTAATATTACAATTAAAATTTTTATTCCATTATTTTTCATTATTTTTCCCTTCTTTTGTTACATTCTAAGATTTTTAATAAAACTTGATATTTGTTCTAAAGAATTTATATCTATATATAATATTGCAAGACCATATAATAATACAACTACAAGTATTCCAACACAAGCACCTACAATAATTTCTGATTTACTCCTTTTTCCTTTGTCATATCTATTTAGTGCTACCATTAAGCTTAAGAAAAGCGATATTGTAAATATTACTACATTTCTTGTTGTAAGCCATATTATTGTTAATCCTGCAAATGCTACTGCTGTTTGACCGACTTGGCATAAAATTTTCTTTTATAAATTTATGTTTGCTTTTTGCTGATGCTTTTAATGTTATTATTATTATTACTGTTAGTAATATTGCTACAAATGCTAAATGTTTTGGCGAATTTACTACTTCATCTATCATTTTTAATCCTATTGTACTAATTTTTTCGAAAAATAGAAAATACGCTACTATTAAAGCATTAATTGCTGTTATTACTACTGCTCCTGCTGCAACATCTTTTGCTATTTTTGCTTTTGGATGATATAGGTCTGTGTATAAATCTACTACTGTTTCTATTGCTGTATTAATCATTTCTGCTACAATTATTAATACTACTGTAAACATAAGACATAAAAACTCTGCTTTGTTTAAATCAAAAAATAAACTTATTAGCATAACTGCAGCTGCTATAATTAATTGTTTTTGTATATTTCCTTGTGTGGTTATAGCATATATTATTCCTTCTATTGCATTTTTCCACGCTTCTAAGAAACTGCTATTTTTAGTTTTATGTTCTTCTTTTTGTTTCATATTATCACCATTTTCTATATTCTTTTTATATTTAACTCTTGTAATATCTTTTCTTCTTTTGGTCTCATTTTTTCTTTATCTTCTTCTTTTATATGGTCGTATCCCATTAAGTGATAAAATCCGTGAACTATCATATAACTAAGCTCTCTTTCAAAGCTATGCCTATATTCTTTTGCTTGTTCTTCAACTTTTTCTATACAAATTATAATGTCTCCTAATACATCATAAAAATTATCATTTTGGTTTTTTATAATGCATTCTATTTCATCTTTTTCAAACATTGGAAATGATAATACGTCTGTTGGTTTATCTATACTTCGGTATTCCTTATTTATTTGTTGTATATTTTTTTTATTTGTTAATGTTATGCTAATATATAAGTTTGCTTCTTTTAAATTTTCTTCTTGAAAGCATTTATCTAGTACTTTATTAATTATTTTTTCATATTCATCATTTTTTGTTATATCTAAATATTCAATTTGTGCAATTTTCTCCAATTTTATTAACCTCTTTTATATAGATTTATGGGCAGACTAAAGGCGTCTGCCCTTTTATTTTATACAGTTATTTTATTTTTTTTAGTATATTTGTTTGTTAATGTTTTTGTTTTATTTTTTAATTTTTTCATAGCTCCTAAACTTACCAATTTTTCTTTATAGAAATTAATTATTTCTTCATATTTATTTTGTGATTTTCGTAGTGCTTTTAAATCATTTTTAATGAAAAGTATTTGTTTTTTTCTACTGTATTCTTCTTCATTTTCTATTTGCTTTAACTGGTTGTATTCATCCCAGAATTTTTTGTAATTTTCTCTATCTTGTGGTTTATCCCAATATATTTTTGTAGATAGTAATTTTATGTTATAGTCTTCAATAAGTTTTATTAACATTTCATATGCTTTATTTTGTTTTACACTTGTTTTTGATTCTATTATTAAATTTCTTGTATCTTTTAGTAGTTTTATATAACATTGTTCTGCTACAATTAATGGCAAGCTATGCGTAAATAGTTTCCTACTAATTCCTAATAGTATAACTTTCTTTTCTATAATATCTTTATCGTCTAATTTACCTGCTAAAAATGTATTGAATTTTTCATATTCTTCAATTATTTCTTTATATGCACTTTCGTGTTCTGTTTCCATTTTTATTGGCAATATATTTGTTATGTATTCTTCTAATGTTTGAAAAATGCTATCGTAAATTTCATTTTTTCTGTCTTTTGTTGTACCATTATCTGCAAGCTGAATTGAGTAATTCTTTAATATTCCTTTGTATAAACTTTCCATTTTATTTGAATAAAATTTTTTATATCTTTTTATTAACTTTTCTTTATTTCCGTGAAAGAATTGATTCATAATCTAATTCTAATAGGTATTTTTGTTTTCTATATTTATATTCTAGGTATTGCTTTTCTTTTAAATGTATTACATTATAGTATTGTGATAGTGCATTTTTTTCAAAAGATGTTGCTGAATCATTTTTTACTTTTTTGTATATAGAATCCATAATATATTTATCTATTGATTCTAAATATAGTGCATACATATCTTCATACTTTTTTAGTAATACTTCCTTTTTGTTTGTTTCGTTATTGTTTTCTTCATCTATGTAACTTTCAAATGCTTTTAATACGTTGTTTCTTTTTGTAAATATTAAAATTCCATTAATACCTACTTTGGTTGGTATTAATAATTTTGTTAATGTGCTAGATAATTTTCCAAAAAAGGTTTTATCTGCTTCTAGTACTCTTAATCCTCTTTCTGCCATTTTTCATCTTCCTTTCATAATACTATTTTTTCGTTTGTGCCTATATTTTCAAGTACTTCATATATAACCTCTACTGTAATATTTTGTTGTTCTTCTTTATAATTAATTTGTGTATTTACTATATTTTCTACATTTGATATTTCCTTTTTTAATTCTTCTTCTAGTTTTTTAGTTAATATTTGTTTTGCTTCTTCTATATTATACACTACATTTTTATTTTCTAGTTCTTTATATGTTGTTTTCGATATTTCTATTGGAAAATAGAAGTTTGAAAATAGTTTTAATTTTTTGTTCTCATTTATTGTATCATAATTTTTAAATTTTGGAATACTTTTAGAAAAATTTATTTTTAAATTATTTATATTTATTCCATAAATTGTTTTTTGATTTCCTGTTTCTTCTTTTATTTCTTGCGATAGAGGCATTGTTTCTTTTTTTGAGTACCATATTTTTGCTTGTATTTCTCCTTTTGAGTGAACATATCTTGTTCCTGTGTATTTTCCTTCTATCCAACCGCCTATTAATATTTTACCGTTTAGTTACAATATCTCCTTCTTTTACCAATGCTGTTCCGTTTTGCACATTTATTTTTGTAATTACTCCTTCTTTTTCTGATACGATATTACAATATTCTTCTTCATTTATTATGTTAGGCTTTTTATCCGCTTCTACTATTTCTACTATTGCATTTGTTCCTTTTAAATGTATTCCAATCCACGATATATCGTCTCTTTGTAGTCTAATATTATTTATTATTTCTTTTGTATTTATTGTATTTTTTAGCTTTCCTGTTTTTAAACCGTTTTCGTTTAAAGCTTTCTGTATTTCTTCTGTATCTATGTTTTCGTTTCCTGTTATTTCAATATTCCACACGAAATTAGACATTCCAAATATGAATATAGTTATGGCTATTAATGCAATGAAAAATGCTTTTCTTTTTTTGTATTTATTAATTATGAATGGTAAGCCCTTTTTTTGTTCAATTTTTATTCTACATTTTGTAGTTTTTGCTATTTCTTTTATTTTCTTGAAATCTTTTATGCCTATGTTTGCATATAGGAAGCTAGATTTTTTTCTTTTTAAATTCCATAGTAATATGTTTTTACTTATACATATATTTATAAATCTTTCAATAAAATAACCTTCTACACTAATATTTACATATCCAAATATATAATAAAGTAATATTCTAATAAACATTTTTTTCACCCTTTGCTATTAATAATTTCTTCATCTGTAATACTTTCGAAGTCTAAACTATCAATTTTTCCTAATACCATTATATCGTCTTCGGTCATTTCTTTTAGCCTTAAATTAAATCCGTTTATATTTATTGCTCCTATGTGTGTATTTATTTTTATATAATATTCTTCATATTCTAATATAGATTTGTAGTTTTCAATTAATAGCTCTTCAAAACCAACAATTGTAATTTTAGGTTTATTTGAAACTATTTCTTCTGGTAATTCTAGTAAATTATTAATTTTTCTTGATGTTGTTTTCTTTCTTTTCATATCTTCTCCTTTTATATTTCAAATTCATCTAATGATTTAAACTCATATCCCATATTTCTTATCTCATTTATACAACTTTCTAATACATTCGTGTTATCTTTTGAATTTCCGTGTAATAAAATTACTGCTCCTGGATGTATGTTATCTAATATTTTCTTTTTTGCATATTCTTCTCTGTCTTGCTTTTTTTCATCCCAGTCGTCGTATGCTAAGCTCCACATTACGGTTGTATATCCCATACTATTAGTTAAGTTGATTGTTCTTTGGCTAAATTCTCCCTTTGGTGGTCGTATGTATTTCATTTCATAATTAAATTTCTCATATACTGCTGTATGTAAGTCCATTACTTCTTTTTTTATTTGTTCATCTGTTAAATCTGGCATACTTTTATGATTTACAGTATGATTTCCTACTATATGGCCTTCCTCTATCATTTCTTTTACAAGTTCTTCTTGAGTATTTATATAGTGAGCTGTTAAAAAGAATGTTGCTTTTACATTATTTTGTTTTAACACCTGCAAAATTCTTGGTGTATAACCTGCTTCATAGCCTTCATCAAATGTTAAGTATACATATTTCTTCTCGCTATTACCCATAGCAATTCCTTTATATTCATTTATTATTTGTTTGTTTTTCGTACCTAAGTCTGGTTGTTTATGATTTTCTTCTCTTTTTATACCCCAACCAATTTTTTGATTACTCAAGTTTTCTACTGATACTAATACAGTATTTGTATTTCTTACTTGTTCCTCTTGCTTAACTGCTATGATGCTTGCAGTTATTATGAATACTATCCCCCCTGCTAAAATAATAAGCTTTTTGGTTTTATTCATTTTTTTGCTTGCCTCCTGTTTTTTATTTAATACTATGATGTTTTTTATAAAAAAAGAACCTACTTCAATGTAGGTCCTAGTTTTTATTTTATATCTTTATAGTTTTTATATTTTTTGTAGAAGAAAATACATAATGGTATTATGACTATTAGAAAAAACAAAGCTAATGTTGTTACTCCAGTATGTGGTAATTCTCCTTTTGCAATCGAATCATCATTTTTATCTAATTTCTCTATAGCATTATTACTCGATTGCAAGTTTTCATTTTTAGCATTATCTACATAGATGTCAATTTTTTTATCCGTTTCTAATTTCATTGGTTTTGAAATTGCACTACTTTGATTTCCATCTTTTATTGCTACTTCTTTTATATATAAATACATCACTTCTTCACTTGCTATTTCATTATAATTAGTAATTTTTCTTGTGTCTATTGTGAATTGTAATTTATTGCTATCATTTTGATTTTCAGTAATTTTTGTCCAGTTATTTATATCTTGTTCACTTGGATTTGGAGATAAATAATAATAATATTCAACATTATCATTATCTAAATTTCTTACAATTTTATCAATTTCTACATCTATTAAAGTATAATTATTTTGCGAATTGTTCGTAAAATAATATGCTTGTACTTTTTGTACTTCTGTTCTAATATTATCTAAATTAGAATTTGTAGCTTTACTTTTAACAGTTATTTCTTGAGTAGTTGTTTTTTCTTTATATTCTATTGTTACTTCAGTTTGATTTAAATTTAAATTTGTTCCATTTTTTATTGTATAATCTACTATTTCATAAATATCATTATCTTGATATGTTCCAGTAACTATCATCCCTGTGCTATCAAAATTTTCTCCTACAAAATAGTCAGTTTTATTTGGCTTTTTTGTAATTTCTATACTTTGCAATGGATTTTGTGTTACTTTTATAGGTTGTTTTACTATTTGACCTGAATACAAAATCGTTACATACGTTTGATTATTATCCAAATTATTTCCATCTTCTATTTTATAATCTGTTATAGTTTTAGTTATTCCATTTTTATATATAGCCTCAACTACCATTCCATCCTTTTTAAAACTTTGACCTTCTTTATATGTTGTAACATCAGGTTCCTTAATAATTTGCAAGCTTACTATAGAATTTTCTTGTACTTCTATAGGTTGTTCAACACTTTTATCTTGGTATGTTATTGTTACACTTGTTTGACCTGCTTGTAAATTACTTCCATTTGTTATGCTATACTCCCCACTTTTAAGTATAACCGTTGGATCTTTTTTTCTATTATAGTATGCTGTAACTTCCATTCCGTCTTTTTCGAAGTTATCTCCTTCAAAATAATCTGTTTTAGTAGGCATTTTTGTAATTTCAATTTTTTCTAATGAGCCATCATATATGTGTGATACTGTAAAAGCTTTAATTGTACTATCTCCATCTAGTAATCCAGTACCCAACTGAGATGTAGATAATTGCCCTATATCTTGCCATTGGCAATTACTTAAATCGTTTCCTACTGCAAAAAAACATTTTCCTTTTTCTACTTGTACAGCATTCCATTCCGCAATATCATTAATTGGTGCTTCTAAGCTAAAATTCAAGTCACTTTTTGTTCCTTCTATTTCTATAGCTACTGCAAATTTATCTCCTGTTATTTCTACTGGATTTGCAAACTCTAACGTATGGTAACCTGCATTAAATTTTTCTGTATTTCCAGCTTTTAATTGAACTTGTTTTAATTCATTTTGTGTTTTCCCATCTCCAGTAGGATTTACATACACTTTACAAGTATAGTTTTCTGGTGCATATATTGAAACTTGTGTAAGATACTCCTTGCTACTTTGATTTTTTCTATTAAAAACATTACACAATATCATTTTGTTTGTCGATAAGTTAATTACAGATGCTGGATAATACTCATCATATTGATAAATATTTTCATAGTCAATATCATCACTTGCTTTTACTATTCCAAAAAGTGTTTTTGATATATTATTATCTTCATAAGATACATACATAAGTCCATTGTCTCCAATTTTCATACTAGCAGTATCTCCTTCAATAGTAAATCCATAACTTTTTATCATATCATCAGTAATTTTTGATACATCATCAAATTTATCCCCTAAACCTGCATTTTGTAAATTTTTTAATAAAATCTCCTTTATTTCTTGCAATTTATATTCTTCTTTTTCTCCCCAAGAATTTCTTATAATCCACGCACCTTTTGATTTAGGTTTAACATTACCTGTAAAATTTTCTATTGGAAAGTCATCATTCCATCCTACTATAGAAACTGCATGATCTGCTTTGTGCGTAATAGAATCCCTACAATATTTAGCACTTGTTTCACTATTATAGCAAGGAAATGATGTTGATGACGAGTTTCCGTGTATAGATGCATATACTGAACCATAGTTTTGAATGTGTTGCTTAATTTGTTTAATTATTTCATTTTTCTTACTATCGTCTGCTTTCAAATAATCTTCAAATTCAATAGTATCATATACTTGGCTTGTAACTGTTTTATTTTGTATTTCACTTAATTCTATTTGTTCTTCATTGTTTTCAAATTTCATTCCACTTTCGTTTATTGCACCTAATCCATTTGTTAAGTATGATTGTGCATAATACCAGTTTCCGCCTTCTCCTACATTTCTGTTATAACCTTTTGTATTTATAGCACCATTTTTAAAATTTCTACTTGTAGCATATTCCATATGTCTTTCAGAAAAATCATATATTACTGAAGTATTTGTTTTTGACTTCCAATTTGCTAATGCAAGATTTGTTTCTAATGATGATAATGCTGCAAAAGCCCAACAGGTATTAGTTTGTTTTTGATTTTTTATCAATAAATTATCCGGAATTATATTCTTTAAATTAAATGTTGTATCTACATCAGCTGCTATCATTCTTGCTTTATAAAGTGGATTTTTTGAAATATTGCTTGTATTTTCTATATCATACATTCTTGGTTGTATAACTTTGGCCTTTTCTTCATCAGATAATTCCAACCATTTTTTAAACTCTTCTGAATATTCTGCTTTTTTAATTGAATTCGTGTCATTTTCTGCGAAAACCTGTTGATTTATTGGCAAAAGTAAAAATAAAACTAAAGATATAATTATAATAATGGATTTTCTTAATTGTTTCATAATTTTTCCCCTTTTAATACGTATTTTTATTATTTAGCCGTTGTTTTTATATTTTTTCGATATTATTATATACTTATAACAAAAAATTGTAAACACTTTTATTTATATATCCTTTATTTTTATCGCATTTTCCCTATTTTTTTATTTTTTCGTCATTTTTCCTTGACTTTTTAGTTTTTTTGCTTTAATATGTAAATGCACATTTGGAAAAATCTTGAAATTCTTCCAATATGTAGTTTAATTGTACGGAGGATAAAACTATGTTAAATTTTGTTCTATGCGAGGATAATGCGAACATTTTAAGTAGATTAGAAAAAATGTTAAAAAGTTTATTTGTTAAACATGATTACGATGCACATATAGCTTTTACTTGTAATAATGCTAACGATGTGCTTAATTATGTAAAAACGAATAAAGTGCACGTTTTAATTCTGGATATAATTCTGCCAGGTAGTATTTCTGGGATTGAATTAGCAGAAAAAATTCGACAACTAGATAAATCAGTTTATATTATTTTTACAACTGGTCATTTAGAATATGCTTTACTTGCTTTTAAAGTTAAAACTTTCGATTATATACCTAAACCTTTTACTATAGAAAGAATTGAAGAAACTTTAATTAGGTTGTTTGCAGATAGTTCTGGAACTCCTTCTAAATATCTTTCACTCGATAATAAAAATATTATAAAACAATCAGACATTCAATATATAAAAAAAGATGGTATGAAAGTGATTGTTTGTACTAAACTTAGAAGATATGAAACATATTCTTCTTTTAATAAAATTATCCCTTGTCTGCCAGATAATTTTATAAGATGTCATAAATCCTATATTGCTAATATGGACAATATTACGGATGTTGAAATAAGCAATAATACAATAAAGTTCAATAATCAGGAATGTTATATTGGACCAAAATATAAAACTAATTTTATGGAGGTATTTTATAATTATGGAAATTTTTCAAACAATTTGGACCGCATTGAGCACGCCTAATGAGGGATTAATAAATATTATTAGTATCCCTTTTACTTTTTTAGAAGTTTATATGCAATTTTTAATATTTTCGAGTATTCTAAATCTGAATGTAACAAAAAAGCGAAAAACTGTATATGTAATAGTAACCTCTGCTTTAATTATATGCTCTAACTTTTTGCTTCCAAAACAATATTCTGTTTTTTGTAATATGATATTCTTGTTTGCTTGCATTATGATAATATTAAAACCTAATATTATTAAGGGAATTATTGCATTACTTTTACCTTCAATTATAGTAGCTTTATTAGATACTATAATTATAAAGTACATATTTATTCTTTTTGGTGTTACAAGAGAACAGACAATTATTATTCCTATATATAGAATCTTTTCCGTTTTTATAGTATACATATTTATATATTTGCTATACAAAACTATAATACATTTTAAAATAAATTTACAATTATTAGATAATATTAACAAAAAAAGTAAATTTATTTTAATATTTAATTTAATTATTGCTTGTATTACTATAGTTATACAATTTTATTTAGTAGGATATTATAATGAAATTTTACCTTTATATATAACTTTTTTAAGTTTAATTAGTATGCTAACATACTTTTTTATTAGTATTTATAGCTTAAATAAAGTTACTCAGTTGCAAATTACAACTCAAAACTTAGAACAAGCAAATTTATATAATAAATCACTAAAAATCTTACATGATAATCTTCGTGCTTTTAAACACGATTTTAGTAATATTGTTCAAGCTATTGGAGGATATGTTACTTCTAATGATATGAAAGGATTGGAAACATATTATTATCAGCTTTTAGAAGATTGTCAAAAAGTTAACAATTTATATACTTTAAGTCCAGAAGTAATTAATAATCCTGCTATATATAGTATACTAGCTTCTAAATATCATATGGCTGATGAATTAGGAATAAAAATTAATTTAGAAATTTTCTTAAATTTAGACGATTTACATATGAAAATTTATGAATTTACCAGAGTATTAGGTATCTTAATGGATAATGCTATTGAAGCTGCAAAAGAATGTAATCAAAAAATTATTAATGTACAAATACGTAAAGATTTCAATGTAAATAGGCAACTACTTATTATAGAAAATACTTACACAAATAAAGATGTTGATTTAGATAAAATTTATGAAAAAGGTTATTCTTCTAAGCCTAATAATACTGGACTTGGTTTATGGGAAGTAAGACAAATTATGAAAAAAAATAAAAACTTAAATCTATATAGTAGTAAAAACGATACATATTTTAGTCAACAATTAGAAATGTATGCCTAAAGATATAATAAAATTAAAACAAAAAGATAGTATTCACTATCTTTTTTGTTTCATTTTTTAATATATTTATTAGTCTTTTTTTATTAAAGATGCTGGCATCTTTGGTTGATGAAGCCATCCTAAAACAAAGCATGCTGTGTTTGTTGATTTAGCATATTTTTCAGCTAATTTTGATAACATTTTTAACATAGGTCTTACCCCTTTCTTTTGTATTATTTTATATAACACAAAAATTATCGCCGGCTAATATTTTTTGTATTAAACTAAATTTTTTTAAGAAGCATTATATACTTCATATCCATATTTATTATTTGTTATCTTATACGCTAATCTTGTTATTGATATACTTTGGAATAACATTCCATAAATGATTATATTTGATATTACCTCATTAGGAATAAACATTGCTACAATAATACTTATTGTTAACGTTATATATGATAATATTCTTTTTTGTTTTCTTTCTTTTTTAGAAATTATTGGTACATTTTCTGTATCGGCTGGTGCATATAGCTTTACCATTATCATTCCAAAAATCCATATAAAAAATGTAACAATGTACTTTACTGTAGTATCTAATATTAAATATTTGCCTAACAAACCAATTCCACAAAAAAATACTATTGACCCAACTATGCAACCAATATGAGTTTTTAAATGAAATCCGCCTGATGCTCCTCTAAAAGGTAAAACTAGAAAATAGGCTAATATCGTTAAATCTAAAACTCCTAATAAATACGCAATTCCCATAATTATAAAAAACTTTGGTATTTCTCCTACTATCAAATGAATTCCATAATTTATTATTTCTGCTCTTTGGTCATCTATTTCTGGACTTTCTTGTCTTATTTTTTGTGTAAGATAATCACAAATTTTATCTACCATTTGTTTTGCCTCTTCCTTATTTTTTTATTAAGGCAATTTTATAATTAAAAAAATCATTTTTTTCATTTCTTATATATAATGTAGTTTTTCCTATACAAAAAATGTATTTTCCTATTTTCATATATATTTTCAATGTTTTCGTTTAATTACAAAATAAGGGAAAGAGTTAAAAACTCGAGGCTGCTGAAAAAGTAGCACAAAAAAATAGTGAATTGGAAAATAATTTTTCTAATTCGCTATTTTTTATGTACTAAATAATAATAATTTGATATAATTAACATAGTTGAAAGGGTTGGTATAACTATGTTAAAAGCGAATAATCAATTATCATTTTGTTTAAGCTCACATGCATCTCTTTTTGATGTATTAATAGAAAAAAACAATTTTTGGAGACAACTAAAAGATATGGTTGATTTCTCTTTTGTTTATGATGAATTAAAAGACAAGTATTCATCTACGATGGGAAGAAAAGCTGAAGATGTAATAAGAATGTTTAAATATCTTCTACTAAAAAATTATTACAAATTATCTGATAGAGATTTGATTGCAAGAACAAGAACAGATATGTTATTCAAATATTTT
>CANRAM010000011.1 GCA_947628605.1 uncultured Clostridia bacterium
CTTGCTAGCTCTATATCTTCTAAGTATTTCGCTATTTTTTGTTGTTTTACTGCTTCAGTTGCTTTATTAAATATTCCGCCATCTTTTAGTGTTAAATTAATCGTTACCCCGTGCTAGTATTAACAATACTATTATCGTTATTACTAACGCAATCAGCGTTATTCCTTTGTTTCTCTCATATTTTAGCATTTGTATTCCCCCATTTATATTATTTTACTCTTTTATTCTAACATTTTAATTCATAATGTGCAATATTTTTTATTTATTTTATAAATTTATTTTTTGGTATTTTTTGAATATTTTTACAATCCGTTATAAATTCATATAATAACTTCTTTTTAGCATTATAATTTTCTGTCAAAAAATTATAAAATATGTCAAAAAAAGAGTTAAATTTTAAACAGTTAGAAGGTGATAATTATGGGTTTTGTAATACCTAAAGGCATTGACAAAGTTCCTAAAACTGTAAGACTTGATGAATCTGACTGCGAAATTATACAAAAATTAGCAGACGAAAACAATAAGTCTTTCAATGAAGTAGTAAACATTATGGTAAAATATGCTATCGAAAATATGGAATAAGTGTCAAAACATCAAAAAAGAACATTAAAACTTTTTTTAATGTTCTTTTTTGTCTACTAGTAAATTAGAATTTTTTTAAAATAAAAGAATGCAATTTTTAACATTCTTTTATTTTTTTAGAAAGCTTAGGTAGGGTGACCTTCCTACATCTCCTAACTATGGGTGACGGCTGCCTGTTCCGTCCTCAGAAACTTTCCTTATTATTATATGTTAAATTTATTCTACTTCCCCCTATTCAGCATCAGTTTGTTGTAAAATGCTTGAACTAAAGTATTCGTTTATATCAAACGTATCCATTGTTTCTGGTGTATCATAATCTACATCAAATGTATCTACTCTTATACTTGTTATAACCGGTGGATTAGTAGGTTTATCGTTATTTTCTGAATCTACTTCTACTTGTTCTATATTATGTACAACATCCATACCTTCTATAACCTTACCAAAAGCTGCATATTGACCATTAAGTGATGGTGTATCTTTTGTCATAATAAAAAATTGTGAACCTGCTGAGTTGTATCCTTGTTCTGCTAAACCATAAGCACTATAATCACCTCTAGCCATTGAAATAACCCCTTCTGTATGTCTTAAAGTGTTAGCTTCATAGCCATTTTCAATGAACTCGCCTTTTATTGCGTATGTTTTATCGCTTTCTACATTATCCATAATATCGCTTAAACTTGGTGAACCTGTTCCATCTCCATTTTTATCTCCACCTTGAATCATAAAATCTTTTATAATTCTATGGAAAGTTAAACCATCGTAAAATCCACGATTAGCTAAAGTAATAAAGTTTGTTACTGTATTTGGTGCAATGTCTGGATATAGTTCAATTTTTACAGTACCATAATCTTGTACTTCCATTGTTGCAATTGGATTTTGATTTTTCACAAATGCTTTTTTATAATATCCACAACACAAGAAAATAATTAATACAATAACTAACAAAATTGCCACAATTGTTATAATCTTTTTTACATTCATTTTTATTCCTCCTAAATATGGTTACAAAATTATTTATATTTTACAACTTTTTTATAATAAATGTCAAATTAAACTTATATAAATTTTATTTCAAACTAAATCTAAAATCATCTATTTTATTATTTATTTGAATTTCTTTTTCTGATAATGCTCTATTGTATATTTTTATATTCTTTATTCTACCTTTAAATAATCTATTTGCATTTTCTGAATATGCTTTTCCTATAAACAAATTACACTCACCGAGCTATAACCTCATTTGTTTCATTAGTTAGCCCTGCATTTTCATCTCCGCAAATTTTCGCTATTACTATTTTCTAATTCTGGCTTATTGCTTTCCCCTGTTATTGTTGCATCTTGTAAAACACCATTTATATACACTTTTATATCTTTATTCTCTTTAAATACTACAGTAATATTAACTAATTTATTTAAAATACTACTAGCATTTACATTTGCTTTTACTAATTCTTCACTATCACCATAGCCACAAACTAAATTTCCATCCTCAAAATATACAAAAACCCCTCTATTATCTATACTGTTTTGATTTCCTACAATTCCTCTAAAATTGCTTATGTCTTCTACATATGTTGTTGCAGAAATTGTTAATTCTTTTGCATTGTCTCCTAATACTTGTTTCAAAGTTTTTCCTGTATCTACATAACCCGCATTTCCATCAAATTTTAGTTCTTCATTTTCCCATACAACACTATTTCCATAGCCCACCAAAGTAGCTGTCGATTTATCCTGTAAATTTAGCCATAAACTTTGAGCTGAATTATAACCATCTATAGTATTATTTTGTGCATCAAAATGCATTAAAAGTCCATTTTCTACATATACATAATCTTTTTTTATAGAAGAATTACCTGCTCCATCAGTAAGTTTTATATCGTAAATTCCGGGTTCGCTAACACTAAAAGTAGTGTTTTCTCCATTTAATATCCAATTCTCATTTTCCTGCAATTTGTAGCTTACAACTTTTTCTTTTGATTCTGAATTTGTTGAAATATTGCTAAGTTCAAATTTATACGAACTTGCTAACTTTTTCTTATCTAAACTAAATGCAACGGCTTGTGGCTCGCTTCCTACATAACTTATATTATAGTAGTTATATCCAGGTATATCTAATAGTGAATAGCACATCTTTCCATCTATTTCAAGTCCAGTAAGGCTTACTACTCTTCTTGTATCAAAATTTATTAAAACATCTTGTCCTATATTAGATAAATCTAATAATTGCAAATCTGTTTTTGTGAAATATTTAAAACCGCTAGTTTCAGTACTACCTAAAGCTTTAGAAACTATTGTACTATTCGCTTCTGTTACAGCTTTTCCTAAATTATCATAATAAATTTTCTCGCTATCACTACTTTTTCTTTTTTCATAAATAGTATTTACTTTAGCTTGTATAGTTTCAAGTTCAGAAATAAATTTTACTTTTTTTGCACTATTAATGCTATCAACTCCACTATACGCAACTACTCCTACTAACAATACCATTATAATAATTGTAAGAACAAGTGCTATAAGTGTAATACCTTTTTCATCTTTCAAATTTATCACCCCCATATTATAACATTAAGTTATCAAACACAAACTGTTCTTGCATCCTTTTTAAAGACTGTTTAATTGTTCTTGCTCTAACTTCTCCTATTCCGTCTACCTCATCTAATGCTGGTATATCTGCTGATAATATATGTTGAAACGATTTAAACTTCTTTACTAAGTTTTCTACTATGTTATTTGGCATTCGTGGTATTTTTCCTAATATCCTATATCCTTTTGTATATACACCTAATTCATCATAGTTATCAAATATTTCATACCCTAATATTTTAGCTATAACTTGTGAACTCATTAAATCCTCATAGGCTAAATTCATTATTTCATTTAAAACTTTATCTGGCAATCTCTTTTTACCTGGTGCTATATAATCTTTAATAATTAGTAGTTCTTCCTTTTCTAATCCTCCTACTAATTCCTCTAACTGCATTCTAACAAGTCTTCCTTCCTCACCAAGTTCGCTTATGCTCTTTTGAACTTCCTCTGCCATTTTCATAACCATCTCTGCCCTTTGAATAGCTGTAATAACGTTATCTAGTGTAACTATATCGTTAAACTCATACTCGTTCAAAATGCTTAATTTACCGTCAAAAACTTTTTTATACTTCTCGACAGTTTGCAAAGCTTGATTTGCCTTAGATAATATTTTAGAAGTATCGTCAATTACATACCTAAAATCACCTTTAAATACTGTTATAATATTTCTTCTTTGTGAAATACTAATAACCAATTCTTTGGTTTGTTTTGCAGTACGTTCGGCTGTTCTATGCCTTGTTCCTGTTTCTTTTGTTAAAATTGATGCATTAGGAATTAATTGTGCATTAGCAAATAGTATTCTTTTTAAGTCTTTACTTAAAACAATTGCTCCATCCATTTTTGCAAGTTCATACAACCTAGATGATGTATACTCTTCATTTATATTGAAGCCACCATCTACTATATCCATTACTTCTTTTGAATCTCCAATAACAATTAATGCACCAGTTTTTGCTTTTAATATATTATCTAACCCTTCCCTTATTTCCGTTCCCGGTGCTATTAATTTTAATATTTCCATTGTACTGGTTTCTTTGTCAAGTCTCAAAGTTTTCATTCCTTTCACTAACAAAAGATTATTTCAAGCCAACTTTCTTCATAGCATCCATAATATCTCTTACGCCTATTATATCTAATTTATACTCTTCTTTCAAGAGTTTTTTGTTACTTTCTGGAATTATACAACATTTAAATCCTAATTTTTCTGCTTCCTTAATTCTTTTTTCTATTAAATTCACACTTCTAACTTCACCTGTTAAGCCAACTTCGCCTATTGCTACATATCCTTTTGGAATTGGTTTATTTTTATAGCTAGATGCTGACGAAAGAATAACGCCTAAATCAATTGCAGGTTCATTTAATTTAATTCCTCCTACAACATTTACATATACATCTTGATTTCCAAGCGATAATCCAACTTTTTTTTCTAATACAGCAATAAGTAAAGTTAACCTGTTGTAGTCCATTCCATTGGCTGTTCTTCGTGGTAAACCGAATACACTAGTAGAAGTTAAACTTTGAATTTCTATTAGCAATGGTCTCGTTCCTTCCATTGTTGCAACTATAATAGAACCCGGCGGTGTTTCTTCTCTTTCTGAAATTAATACACTAGATGGATTTGTTATTTCTACCATACCCTTATCTTGCATTTCAAACATTCCTATTTCATTTGTAGAACCAAATCTATTTTTTACTCCTCTTAATATTCTATATGAAAAGTATCTTTCTCCTTCTAGGTATAAAACTGTATCTACCATATGTTCTAATACTCTTGGCCCTGCTATATTTCCATCTTTTGTAACGTGCCCTATTATAATGGTTGTAATGGAATTTTCTTTGCATACACGCATTATTCTTGCAGTTATTTCTCTTACTTGGCTTACACTTCCCGGTGCAGATGTTATTTCATCTGAATACATTGTTTGTATTGAATCTATAATAACAAGTTTTGGATTAGCTTTAAGTATCGCATCTTGTATTAAATTGATGTCTGTTTCTCCTAAAAATAAAATGTCGTCATTATTAATTCCTAACCTATCTGCTCTTATTTTTATTTGTTCTTTAGATTCTTCCCCAGATACATATAATACTTTTCCTGCCCCTTTAATTTTATCGCATATTTGAAGTATTAAAGTAGATTTTCCAATTCCCGGTTCTCCGCCTAATAGCACTAAAGACCCTTTTACTATACCTCCACCTAAAACTCTATCAAGTTCAAAAAATCCGTGTCGATGTTCGTACTACTTCTTTTCCTTCTAATTCATTTAATACCATTGGCACTACTTCTTTTTTCTTTTCATATTTAGTTCCAGAAGATTTTACTAATTTTTCCTCATAAAAAGTATTCCACTCATTACAACTTGGACATTTCCCCATCCATTTAGGCGATTCATACCCACAACTACTACATACAAATACAGTTTTATCCTTAGGCATAATTTGCTCCTTTTTATAATTTATTCATTAATTTATCTAACACTAACACAAACATAGCGTGCGACCATCCTAAACCTATTACCCAGTTAGATTGCATTGTACTATTATCTACTTGTTCTCCTAAAAAACCGTGTTCTGTACTAGCATTAACCGCAAAATTAAAGCATTCTTTTGCTTCATCATATTTTTTTACTTCAATACAATATAATGCCATCCATAAAGTAGCAATAATCCACGGATTTCCATTTCTATAATGGTCACCCTCAAACCTTTTATAACCACCTGTATATGTACGAAGTGTTAAGTTTATTTTTTCTATAGTATTTAAAATATTTTTTTCTTTTGCTGAAAACATCTTAAATGGTATAACTGCCCCTAAAATACTTATATCCATTTTTTGATCTTCTATATTTCTAACATATGTTTTTGTTTCTTCATTAAAAAGATTTTTCAAAACATATTTTTTCATAATTTCTAATTGACTATTTATTATCTCCTTGTTTTTGCTTATACTCTCTTGTTTTAAACGATTACTTGAAATTTCTTTGTCTGTTTCTATGGTTTCATATATCTTTAGCATAGCTTCATAAGCTCCAAAAATGCTAGCTATTGAATATAAGCTTATCCCTTCGTGCATCTCCCATAAATCATAGCTTACTGGAATTTTATCTAGCTTATCTTTATATTCTTCTTCTAATTCTTTTTTTACTATATCTTTCTCTTCTTTTATATTCATAATTTGAGCTATATATTTTTGTAAAAAATGTATAGCTTTTTCGCACATTTTTACTGTATCTTTTAAAAACTTCTCATTTTTTGTGCGTACATAATGGTCATAAACACCATATACTACACTTGCTGTTTCATCTATTTGATATCCCCAGCAAGGTGCAAGATGACCATCTGTGTAAAAACGTTGCTCCCACATACCAGACTTACTTTGCGTATTTTTACAGAAGTTTTTATAAAACTTCTCTGTTTCTTTTTCCATTCCTAACATATCTAATGCTTTCGTAATGAAAACTGCATCTCGTGGCCAACAATAGCTGTATCTACCACATTGTGTTAAATTCTCATCCACTTCTACACTAGCCGATATTCCTCCTGTTGTTTCATTCATAAGTAGTGGATACAATAATATTGTTCTATTATATATCTTTTTTATTTTTTTATCTTGTGTTGTATTTTCTTTTAATTCTAATTTTGTATGGTCCTTTACATACTTACTCCAATATTTTTTTGTATGAATGTATTCTTTTTCAAAATCTATATTCTTTGTTTTTTCTATTTCTTCTTCTATTGAATCTACTTTATAATTTTCGTTATTATCGTTTATAGTTATATATATTTCAATCGCTTTTTCTTCATTCGGTTTTAATGTTCCTATACCGTAGCAAATACTTGAATCGTGTGACATACCTATATAATCTTTATCTTGTATTACCCCAGTTCCGAATATTAGCTTGTGTATCGTTTAATTGATGTGAATATATTTTTTCATTTTTTGATGTAATTGCCAAAGTATAATCGTGTGTATATTGCATCATTCCTCGTTTTAATACTCGTGCTCCCACAAAATTGTTCTCATTTGATAGTAATTTTGAGTGTATTAAAAAGTTTAAATTTAAATCTATTGTGTTCTCATTTGTAAATTTATATCTTTTTACCAACACATTTTCTCTTATTGGTATAAAATCCAATTGCTCTACTTTCAAATTAAAATATGTATTTTTTATTTCTGTTTTTAATATATTAGTATCTTCTACATAATATTGATTATATTGGTTATTAATATCATCGTGTAATAAAATTAAACCTGAATCATTTATTTTTAACCCTACGTGTAGGTAATCTATAAATTGTTTATAATCTGGTGCTTTATAGTACATCCTTAGTAATTCTCCTTGTTTTGTATAACTTGCTACCATTTGTTTATTTCCAATTATTGCATCATTTAAATACTTGTTTTTCATTTCCTTCTCCTCTCAATTACTGGCGTTTATTTTATGTCTAGATAAGTATTAAAAAAATTAATTTTTTAGAGACGCGCAGGGATGCTCCCCGAGTAGCAACGACCCTAGGCGAATGGCGAAGCCAGCAAGGAACAAAAAATTAATTTTTTTAATACTTATCTAGACCACGCACACACCTAAAATTTTATCTAACCTTCTAAAATGCTAACAATCTGAGCTTCTAGTTCTTTAATTTTTTCATTTATAGATGCAACCTCCGCATCTTTTGCCTTTTCTGTTATAATTTCATCCTTTATTATTTGAGTCATATCCTCTACTTCATCTTTTAACTTCATCATTCTCTCAATAACTTCCAACCTCAATGGTTTATACCTAGTTGGTAACTCTATTTTATTTGTCATAGTAATTTCATCATTCAACTCATAAGTTTCACCAAAATCTGGTATTATAACAGGAATACCCGTCGTTTCTAATATTTTATCTCTCAATACCATTTGCGACTCTTCCTCACCGTGAACTAAAAATATAGTCTTAGGCTTCTTTATAAAAGAATAAACAAAATTTAACAACCATTCTTGGTCTGCGTGACCTGAATACCCCTCTATATACTCTATTCTAGCATTAACCGAAATCTCTTCCCCAAATATTTTAACCTTCTTTTCCCCATTAACCAACTTACTACCTAAAGTTCCCGGTGCCTGGTATCCTACAAATAAAATTGTACTATTTGGATTCCAAAGATTATGTTTCAAATGATGCTTTATTCTTCCCACTTCACACATTCCACTAGCAGAAATAATTATAGAAGATTGCGTACTTTCATTTAATTGCTTAGACTCTTCAGCTGTCCTTGTAAATTGTAAGCCAGGAAATTCTAATGGATTATCTCCCGATGCCATAGCCTCTTTTACATCATCATCAAACAAATCTGTATTTTGCCTAAAAATTTCTGTTGCCGAAATTGCAAGAGGACTATCTACAAATACCGGAACACTCATTAATGTTTTATATTTTTTAATAAATTCCTCATCATCTCTATTTTCTTTTAACTTATTTAATTCATAAACAATTTCTTGCGTTCTTCCTACAGCAAATGAAGGTATTACCACTGTTCCACCTTTATCTAAGGTTTCTGATACAATATTTAAAAACAACTCAGCTTTATCGTCATTCCTCATATGCAACCTACTTCCATAAGTTGACTCCATTATTAGAAAATCTGCCGATTCTATCATTGTTGGTGATGCTAAAAGTGGTATATCGTTATTTCCTAAATCCCCTGTAAATACTGCCTTTTTTGTTTCTCCATCTTCTGTAGCCCACACTTCTATTATACTAGACCCTAGCATATGACCTGCATCATTAAATCTTACTTTAATATTTTCATCTATTTCTACAATTTCATCATATTTTACACCTCTAAATAACTCTAAACATTTTGTTGCTTCCTCTGCTGTATATAAAGGTGGTAACTCTTTTTTCCCTTCCCTTTTTCTTTTCCTGTTTCTCCATTCAATTTCCATCTCTTGAATATGACCACTATCTGGTAACATTATTGTACATAAATCACAAGTTGCTTTCGTTGCAATTACTGGATTCCTATATCCTTCGTTATATAATTTCGGTATTCTTCCTGAGTGGTCTATATGGGCGTGTGTTAATAGCATAAAATCTATTTCATTAACATCAAATAAAAATGGGTCTTCATTATCTTTTTCTTCAGTTGCCTTTCCTTGATACATTCCACAATCTACTAAAAATTTCTTACCGACTCGCTTCTACTAAAAAATTAGACCCTGTAACAGTTTTAGCTGCACCTAAAAATGTAATTTTCATATAATTCATATCCTTTCTAATAAATTCATCAACTAAAAATTTTAATTGTCTTGTTATACTTTACTAAAATTTCTGTATCATCAAATGTTGGAATTACAATGGTTTTTTCATAAGTACTACCGTCATAAACGTTTACTTCAAGTAAGTTATCATTTTTGTTTAACTCTATATTAATATTATCTATATTAATTATCCTTGTAAGAATAGCACTTTTTATAATTTCAAAATTTACTTTTTTCTCGCTTGCTATACGGTTTAAAACTTTTAATTCGCACGCCTTCTCTATTAATAATTCTTCTATTTTACTTTTTTCTTCTTGTAATTCTTTTACATCTTTTATTTGTAATTTTTTTGAAAAAAATATATAGTTATAATATCGTAATATATATATATAATTAATTAACTCCTCTTTTTCGTTTGCACTTTCTATTTTTGTTTTCAAGCATTTAATAAATGCACTTTGTAAATTTATTAAATATAATTGTATCCTTTTTTCTTGCTCATTTGCTTCTAACTCAATCTCTTCAAGAAACTTTAGTTCAATTTCTAATTCTTGTTTTATTTTCACATAATAATTCGGCTCAAGTAAACGATTACTTTCTTCTATTTTTGTAAGGAATTTTTTTCTTTCCTTATTTAAAATTTCTGTTAAATGTGTAATATTAAAAATTTTATTGTATTCTTTACGCTTTTCGTTTCTTTTAATAAACTCCTCTTGCAATAGTTCTCTATCGTTTAATATTGTATCTATTTTTTTTATTTCTTTCAAGTATTCTTTCTTAGTATTTGATGCTTCGTTCAATAAACTTTTTTTATCTTTTAACTTTTCTAACTGAGTTTCAATTATTTCTTTTTCGTTTAATAGTCTTTCCTTTTCCCTACTATTTTTTCTAGTACATATAATTATTGATAATTTATAAATATTGTATAAAATATCTGTTGAAATCTTTTTGCCATATAATTTTATTAATTCTTCATTAAGTAATGCAACGTGGTCTACAACTTTTTCTTCTCGTATCCATTCTTTTAAGAAATTATATCCTAATAAATAAACTAAATTTTGAAATATTAAATTCGTAGTAATATCAACTATTTCTTTACTTTCTGTATTCCAATTCCAACCATTAAAATCTCTTATAACTTCTACATCATTCATATTTTTGCCAACATTTAATATTTCAGATAACGCATTTCTTATTAAATTATACTTTTCTTCTATATATACTTGTTGGTCGTTCATTTTGTATATTGTATATAGCAGTAGTCTTTCGTTTGGATACATTAAATAAATTTTTCCTTCTATTTTATCTATTAAGTATTTTGTATTAGATTCTTTCATTTCTGTACTTTCTTCCGAATTTTCCCCTACTATTTTAATTTTATTGCATTTATTTTTTATAATTTGCAAAACTTCTTCTATGTATATTTTCTTGTTTTCTACTATTCTTTTAACTGTAGTATAATCTTTATAGCCTTCTTCTATTTTATATAACATAGAAAGAAGAAGATTTTTTACATTTTCAGAAAAGTCTTTATTTTCAAGTATTAATTCTAATTGATTATTATAATCTCTAGAGTTTATTTTTGAAAATATTGTTTTCTTTTCCATTTACCTTCTTCCTTTCACTTTATTAATTTTCTTCTTTTGTAGCGGTTTGTGGCGTTTTTGCCATATTAAGCTCTTGCCATCTTTCTTTTGTCATAAGAACTTGTCGTGGCTTACTTCCTTCATATCCAGATATAATGCCTCTTTCTTCCATTTGGTCTATTATTCTACCTGCACGTGCATAGCCTACTTTAAATCTTCTTTGTATAAACGATGTAGATGCTTGACCTGTTTCAATTACTGTTTCAATAGCTTCATTTAAAAATGGGTCTGTATCGTCATCTGAATTTTCAATATCTTGCTCTTTATCTGTTGAATTAGATTTTTCTATTGATTGTATAATATCTTCACTATATTGAACTTCACCGTTTGATTTTAGAAAGTCTACTATTTTTTCAACTTCTTTATCCGATACAAATGCTCCTTGTAATCTTGTAGGCTTTGGTGCACCTGATGGATAGAATAGCATATCTCCTTTTCCTAAAAGTTTTTCTGCTCCTACCATATCTAGAATTGTTCTTGAATCTACTTGTGAAGATACGGCAAATGCAATTCTTGAAGGAATATTAGCTTTTATTATACCTGTTATAACGTCTACTGATGGTCTTTGTGTTGCAATAACTAAGTGCATTCCAGCAGCTCTTGCCATTTGTGCTAAACGACATATAGCATCTTCTACATCCTTTGCTGCAACCATCATAAGGTCAGCAAGCTCGTCTATAATAATAACTATTTGTGGTAATTTTTCAGCTGAACCTTCTTTTTCTACTTGTTCATTGTATCCTTTTATATCTCTAACACCTTTTTTTGCAAAAAGGCCATATCTATTAACCATTTCTTGAACTGCCCAAGCAAGTGCTCCTGCTGCTTTTTTAGGGTCTGTTACAACTGGTATTAAAAGGTGTGGTATACCGTTATATACCGATAATTCAACTACTTTAGGGTCTACCATTAATAACTTTACTTCACTTGGTTTTGCCTTGTAAATTATACTTGTAATAAGAGTATTTATACAAACACTCTTTCCAGAACCTGTTGAACCTGCTATTAATACGTGTGGCATTTTTCCAATATCTGTTACAACTTCATTTCCTGCAACATCTTTTCCAAGTGCAAATGCTAGTTTAGAACCAAAGTCCATAAACTTTTCTGTTTCAATTATATCTCTTAAATGAACTACTTCTGTTTCTTTATTTGGAACTTCAATTCCTACTGCTTGCTTTCCTGGAATTGGTGCTTCTATACGAATTGATTCTGCTGCTAAATTAAGTGCAATATCATCTGATAAGTTTGCTATTTTATTTACTCTAACTCCTTCTGCTGGTCTTAGTTCATACCTTGTAATAGAAGGACCTACTGATACATTCTCTACTTTTGCTGATACACCAAAACTATATAGTGTTCTTTGAAGTTTTGTAGCATTATCTGCTATTGCCTTTTTACTTCCTTTCATTCCTCGTGGATTGCCTTCACTTAAAAGTTGTATTGGTGGAAATTCATAATTTTCATCTTCTACTGTTAAAGCGTGTTCTAGCATTAAAACTTCTTTTGTTTTTTCTTCTTTTATTGGTTCTTCTGTTTTAAATAAATTTGCTTCTATTTCATTTGGTGATGAAATTTTCTTTTCTTCTTTTTCTTTTGGTATCTCTTCCTTTGGTTGTTCATATTTTCTTATTTTCTCTGGTTTTTCATTTAAATTAATCATAAATTGGTCGTCATCTAACGGAATATCTATTGATTCTTTTCTTCTATTTTTTCTTATTTCCATATTATTTGATTTTTTTGGAATTACTTTTCTTACAGGTTCTTCTTCATATTCCTCCTCATCATCTTCTTGTTGTAATCTCATTTTTCTTTCTTGTTTTCTTTCTTCCATTTTATCTACAGTATTTGTAATAAGATTTGCTGGATGTATTCTAAATATGAATATGAATTCTAGTATTATTATTCCTATAGCTAAAATAATTGCTCCTGTCATTCCAAGTAAGTTTATTGCTGGAATTGCAGCTATTGCTCCTATTGCTCCTCCACCAATGTTTTTTTGACCTAGTTCATAACTTTGTTTCAAAACATTTCCAAACTCTGCATTTGCATCTATTGCTCCTATAGACATTTGGTATATGCACATAATAGCTGTTATACACACTAAAAAAATTCCATATTGAGCTAATTTTTCAGATAATGTATCTCTTTTTTCACAGGCTAAATTTACTGCTATAACAAATGTTCCGATTGGTAAAATATATTTAATAATTCCCATAATTCCGCCTAATGCTGGGCTTAATGTTTTTCCTATATATCCTGCATTTGTATATATTAAAACTGCTAATAGTATGCTTATTATTATCATTGAAACTACTGCTAAATCTATATCTACTTTGTTTTGCTTTCTTTTTGCACTTGTTTTTGTTCCCTGTCTCTTTCTTTTTGCTTTTGGCATCTATATTCTTCCTTTCTTGCTACTAAAAAAAAGTAGAAATCGGTCATTAACTAACTAATATTTTGTTCCGATTTCTGACTTTTTACGTTTTATTTTAATTCTTTTCTATTGGTTTGAACTGTCTTTAGGGCATCCTCTAAAACAACTTCAATTTTTTCTAGAAGATTGTCAGCATAATCCTTTGTACCTTTTGATATTTCTCTAGACATTTCATTGGCTGTTTCAATAATTTGAGCTTTTTGTTCATAGGCTTTTCTAGTAATTTCGTGTTCATCTATCATTGATATAATTCTGTTTTCAGCTTCTTTAACAATATCATCTGCTTCCTTTTGGGCTTCAACTAAAATTCTTTCTCTTTCTTCTTTAATCCATTTTGCTTGTTTTAGTTCGTCTGGAAGCTTTATTCTTATTTCTTTAATTATATCTAAAAATTCTTCTTTATCAACAACACTCTTACCAGAAAAAGGTATAGATTTACTTTTTTCTAAAGCCTCTTCTAAAGTTTCTAATAGTGTAAATATCTCCATTTTTACCCCTTTCGATTTAAGAATATTAGTTTAACTCTTCCATATTTTCTTAAATCATACACATTAACATTTATATTCTTTAAACCTTCTAGTTCTCTTACCTCATCATCAGTTTCTAATATAATAATTCCATTATTTGAAAGTAATTCTTCTTGTATTATTAATTTAACTGCATTTATGGCTATATTTTCTGTATATGGTGGGTCTATAAAAATTAAATCGAATTTTTCATTTAAATAATTTAATATTTTTTTATAGTCATCTTTTATAATTTGAGCTTTGCTATTTAACTTTGTTTTTTCTAAATTCTTTTTTATAATTTTTATTGCATCATTTGATTTATCGCATAATACACAAAAACTTGCGCCTCTGCTTAAAGCTTCTATTGCTAATGCTCCACTTCCAGAAAATAAGTCTAATACTTTTGCATCTTTTATATCGTTTTGTATTATATTAAATAATGCTTCTTTTACTCTATCTAAAGTTGGTCTTGTTGTATTTCCTTCTAATGAATCTAAACGAGTTCCTTTTGCTGTTCCACTAATTACCCTCATTTTTCACCTTCCTTGATATATTGATTAGTACTTTTTAGTTAGTCGTAGAGGTAATTATATAATATATTCTATTATATTTTTCTAATAAGTCAATAGTATTAATATAAATGTAATATACATTTAATACATTTGTAATAACTTTCCAAAAGGGATAAAGAATGTTTTCTTTATCCCTCTAATTTATAATTAATCTTTGTTTATTTCTTTTAATAACTCTAGTTGTGAAATAAGTAAAGACTCCATTTTTGCTTTATATATATCAAATTGTTTTGCTATATCTTCTAATTCTTTTTTCTTCATAACAATTTCTTGTTCTAATTGTGTTACTTCTTGTTTTGCATTCATTTGTGCATCGTTAATTATTTGTTCTGCTTGTTGTCTTGCAACATTTTTTACTTCCTCAGCTGTAGATTGTGCCATTAAAAGTGTACTTTGTAATGTACTTTCAATTGTTCTATAATGGGCTAAGTCTTCATTTAATTGCTCTATTCTGTCTCTAGATTCAGTATTTTCTTTATACATTTTTTCATAATCTGCTGTTAATAAGTCTAAAAATTCGTCTACCTCATCTACACTATATCCATTAACCATTTGTTTTGAAAATTTTTTATTTTCTATCTCTAACGGTGTTAACATATTTACCTCCTTGTTTAATCTATGCAACCAAGCTATATTAAAAAACGGACACACAATTATTCAGAAATTTATTCTTTCTTCTGACTAAAAGTGCCATCCGATTTGTAATGTTTATTAGTTATTTTTTAACCACGATACAGATAATCTATTTTTTATTTCTTCTCTAGCCATTTCATTTGCAATTTCATAATTTGTTGGTGCAATTAAAAATATTGAATTAGATATCTTTTGAATGTGACCATCTAGTGCGTGTACGCATCCACTAATAAAGTCAACAACTCTTCTTGCAACATCTTTATTAACATATTCTAAGTTAACTATTACTGATTTTTTTTCTTTTAAATAATTGCAAATTTCTTCTGATTGTTCAAAATTTGTTGGTTGAGAAATAACCATTTTTACTTGTTGAACTTGTGGCATATTTACTACTTTTGGTTTTCTTCCAAATATTTTATTTATTCCTTCTGTTTCTTCTTCCTCTTCTTCATAATCATAATCGTATGCTCCATCATCTATTTCATCTGTTTCATCTGAACTTTCCATTCCTAAAAAATCCCAAATTTTACTCATAACTGCTCCTGCCATTTTTTTAACCTCCTACTTTTCTCCTTGGTATTTGCTTATAGTATCTTACTTTTTTATAATATTGTCAATAGTTTTTTTACTTGTAATTTATTCTTAATGCTTTTGTAACATTTTTGTAATTTATACTTTTGGTTTTAAAACTATTTCATCATATAAAACTATTTCCTTCATTGCCTTTATATCATCCTCATTATATCCTAATTCTTCAAACTCTTGTTTTGTATAATTTGTTATAATTGAATATGAATTATTTTGTTTTAGTACTTTTACTATTATTTTATCAGTATACCCCATTCTATTTCTTATAATACTATAAATTTCCTTACCATTTTTTGATGTTTCTTTTATTAACGAAGAATTGGGTACTTTTAATCCATTATAGCTCCACCAAATAACATCAAATGTTATTTTTCGATAATTTGCGAGTTGTTCTAAATCGTTTGTAATTTTAAAAATTATTAATTTAGAATCTTCGTCTTGTATAATATATTCAATAGTTGCAGGAATTTCTGCTGAATTTGATAATCTTAAAGTTACATTATCTCCAACATTTGCTTGGTTTGCTTTTTCTGATTGTAAATTTGTAGCAATATAACCTTCAAAATTATCTATTATTTTACCATTTTCATCACTTGTTGCTATTATTTCGCCTGTTTTTAAATTTAGGCCATCTAGAAATTTTTTATTTAATGTTGAAAATGAATCTGGTGTAAGTGTACTTTCTAATCCATCTACTCTATACGATACAATTCCACTTTCTGGTGCTTGTATATATTCTGAGCCTGAATTTAATGTTGTTTCATATGAACTTCTTTCTTCAATTAGTTTTCGTATGTATGAGCCTGCTGGGCTTAAATCTCCTGCTATTTTAGCTTTTTTTGTTACTAAATTGCTAATATCTTTTCTATATTCTTCTATTTTCTGTATATCGTTTAAATTTGATGCTTCTAATAGTTTTTGTTGTATTTGATTATCTAGTATTTTCATATCACTTAATGGTAAACTATTGTCTTGTTCCATTGCTTCTTGTATTTTCACATCTAGTTCTTCTATTTTTTTTACTAAGCTTTCTTCATTATTGCTATAATACCTAAAAATGGATTCTCCTTTTGCTACTTTTTCTCCTTCTTTTTTTATTTGCATTATTCCATTTTTATAGTTATTTCCTTGAACAACGGTTTCTTTTCTAATTATATAACCTACTGCCGATTCTTCTTCCGATAGCCCTCCATTTTCTATAACGAAAATATCTGTTGGTTGTTTTACTAATTCTATTATTGCATATATAAAATATATTAAGACAATTAGAACTATAATGAATATTAATATTTTTTTTATATTTTTCTTAGGTTTATTATTTTCTGTTTTACTCATTCATTCCCTCCAAAATAATATTAATATTATTTTGTTTTGGTAGACTTGCATCTAACCAAATTGTTTGTTTATTTTTTCTAAACCACGTTAGCTGTCTTTTAGCATATCTTCTTGTTTCCTGTTTTATTTTTTCTATTGCTTCTTCTTTTGATATTATTCCATCTAAGTATTCTTTTATTTCTTTATAGCCTAATCCTTGCATTGCTGTAGGACATTTTGGATATTTTGTTGTAATGTTTTTTACTTCATTTATTAATCCTTGTTGTATCATTATATCTACTCTTTTATTTATTCTTTCATATAATAATTGCCTGGCCATATTTAATGCAAAAACTTTGTAATCATATGGATTTTCATTTTGCCTTGATTCTTTTTCTTGCATTGTTTTGTTTTTTCCTGTTTTATGATATATTTCTAGTATTCTAATTATTCTTTTTTTATCATTTATGCTTATTTTTTTTACCGCTTCTTCATCTATTTGTTTAGCTTTTTCGTATAAGTAAACTAATCCTTTTTCTTGTGCTATTTTTTCTAATTCTTTTCTATATTCTTCGTCAAATTCTATTTCTGGATATTCTATTCCATAAATTAGTGCATCAACGTATAATCCTGTTCCTCCTACTATTATTGGGATCTTTTTTTTAGCTAATATTTCTCCGAATACTTTCAATGGCTTGTTTTTTATAATCTGCTACACTATATCTTTGGTTAGGTGATACAATATCTATCATATAGTGTTTTATTCCTTCCATTTCTTCTTTTGTTACTTTAGCACTACCTATGTCCATTTCTTTATATATTTGCATTGAATCTGCTGATACTATTTCTCCGTTAATTTGCTTTGCTAGTTCTATTGATAGTGCTGTTTTTCCCGATGCTGTTGGTCCACATATTACAATTACTTTTGGTTTCATTTATCCTCCATTTTCTTATTTTCTTCTGGCAAATTTCTTTTCTAAATCATTTTTATCCATTTTTATAGCTGTTGGTCTTCCGTGTGGACATGTAAATGGATTTGGTAGTTTTAATAATTCATCCATTAGGCTATCTATTTCTTCTTCTTCTAAATTCATATTAGCTTTTACTGCTGCTTTGCATGCTACTGTTGCTATAAATCGTTCTTCTATTTCTTGTTTTGCAGTTCTTGCTACTTGGTTTATTTCATCAAGTGTTTCTAAAAATAGTTCTTTTGTATCCAGGTCTAAGCAAATATTTGGTACTCCTGTTAATTTTATTGCGTTATCTCCAAATTCTTCGAATACAAAGCCTGCTTTTTCGAATAGTCTGTAGTTGTCTTTTAATATGTCCATTTCTTTGTATGTTAAGTTAATTATATCTGGTAATAGTAACATTTGTGCTTCTTTTTCTTCTTCTGAATAATAATTTTTCTTTACTTTTTCATACATTACTCTTTCGTGTGCTGCGTGTTGGTCTATTATGTATAGTTCTTGTTCTATTTCTATTATTATGTAAGTATTAAATGCAATTCCAACTATTTTATATGTTGGTTGTTTGTATTCTTCTAATGTTTCAAACATAGAAACATTATTATCTTTTATTAGTTCATATGCATTAAATTTCTTTTCTTGTTCCTTTTTTTCTTCTTCTACTGATGCTGGTAATTTTCCGAATATTTTTTCATACATATCTGCAAATTCTGGGCTATCTTCTACGTTGTTAATATTTTGCAATTTGTCTATCATTTCTTGTACTTCTTCTGCTGTAAATTTTCTTTCTTCTTGAGTATTTTGTTCTTCTGGCTCTTGTTGTGTGTCTTCTTGTTGTGGTTCTTGTTCTGGTTTATTTATAACTTGTTCTTCTTGTTGAGATTTTGTTTCTATATTGTATAATGCTGTTTCTTCTTTAATCATTATATCAGTATTTTGATTATGTTGTTCTTCATTTTCCATTTCTTGTGATATATAATTATTATTGTTATTTTCTTCTACAATTTTATTCCACATTTGACCTAATTGATTATATTCCTCTTCTGTATTCACATTTGCTTGTTCTTCATTTTCTTGTTTTGAAATTGGTTCATCATAGCTTTGTTCGTTTATGTTTTCATTGTAGTTTTCTTGTTGTATTGGGCTATAGTTTTGCTCGTTTGGTATTTCTATATTATCTTTTTCAATTGTTTTACTTAATTGTTCACTATTTTCTTCAAAATCGTTTGTTATTTCATTATATGAAATAGCATTTTTTGTAGTTTCTAAATCGTCTTCCATAAATTGATTTGGATAATTTTGGTTTATGTTGAATTGATTCTTTTTGTCTTCATATTTGTTTTTTAAGTTTTGGGTATTTTCCATTATTTTATTTATATTTGTTGTTATATTAGGATTTGCTTGTGTTTCTTTTTTTATTTTTTCTTGCATTGCAAGTAGTTCTTTAAATACGTCCATTTTTGCTTTATTTCCTAGTATGCTATTTGAATTTTCTGTATCTTTAGAAGGTTCTTTAAGGTTAGATACTACTTCGTTTTGATTTTCTTGCTTATTGTTATCTGTAGGTATTGCTGTTTCATTTTCTTTTTGATTATATATTTGCTCTATAAGATTTTCTTTTTGGTTTTCTTCTTGCTTTTGTTCGTTTTTTATTTTCCTAAACAAATCTGTTATGGATGATTTTTTATGTGCTTCTATTTGAGTTTTGTCTAAATCGTCTAATGTTTTTTCTGTATTTGCAATTAGTTCTGCTTTAAGTAATGTGTCTTTTATTGCATTATATACTGCTTTAAATACCTTTCCTTCTTCTTGAAATCTTACTTCTAATTTTGCTGGATGTACGTTTACATCTACACTTGCTGGATTCATTTCTAGGTTTAATATTAAGAACCCATATTTTCCTATTGGAAGTAGCCCTTTAAATCCATTTTCTGATGCACCTGATAGAGTTTTATCTTTTACATATCTTTTGTTTACAAAAAACATTTGATTTGTACGGTTTGACCTTGCTATTTCTGGTTTTCCTACTACGCCTGTTATGTGTATGTCTTCATAATTGTAGTTTACTTCTAATATACTATTTGCTGTATCTTTTCCATATATTGAGTATATAACATCTTGTATTTTTCCATTTCCCGATGTTTGTATAATTGTTTTTCCACTATTTATTAGTCTAAATGAAATATATGGATTAATTAGTGCAAGTCTTGTTATTACTTCTTCTATGTAACCTGATTCTGTATAGTCTTTTTTTAGGAATTTGTATCTAACTGGTGTATTAAAAAATAAATTTTGTACTGTTATGGTTGTACCAATTTGACATCCCGTTTCTTCAAATTCTAACACTTTTCCTGCTTCAACTATTATTTTGTTTCCAACTTCTGAATCTCTTGTTTTCGAAATCATTTCAACATTTGCTATGCTTGCAATACTTGCTAATGCTTCACCTCTAAATCCCATTGAAGTTACTTCATTTAAATCCGATGCCGACCTTATTTTACTTGTAGCATGTCTTTCAAATGCCATTTCCATATCATCTTTCGCAATTCCTTTTCCGTTATCTGTAATACGAATATATGATATTCCTCCATTTTTTATTTCTACATTTATATTATTTGCTCCTGCATCAATTGAGTTTTCAACCATTTCTTTTATTACAGATGCTGGTCTTTCAACTACTTCTCCCGCTGCTATTTTATTTATAGTTAATTCGTCTAATAACACAATATTTCCCATTAACTTTACCTCTTCTCTTGTTTTTATTCATATGAATTATATCATTTCTTTTTGTTTTTTGTATAGTTTTTTTATATAATTTCTTCAAATTATTTTAGTTTAAATTGCATTGATATGAACTGTTGAATTTTTTTCTTTATTAATGTATACTATAATTGTAGTATACACCAATAAAGGCTTTGTAGGAGGTTATATGATTAAATTAATTATTCCACTTATTCTCATAGTTATCTTAGCTTCTAGAAGCAAAAAAAGATAGCTGGCGAGGGCACAAAAATAAGGACTTTTTGTCCTTATTGTCCTTTTATATTTTAATTATTACTCTCTATATTATTTCGTTCATTTTTGTATTTCATAATTAATACAAAAATAATCCCTAAAACACATATAGCAATAAATATTGCAAATATTAAATTACCTATTTTCAATTTTGGCTCACTTTTTTGTTGTGCTTCTTCTTGCATTGCTTGTTGCATTTCAGCATTTAATAATGCTATTTCATTTTCCTCTTCTTCAACCGTTTTCTTGTATGCTTTAATAATATATTGCTCTTTTGTTACTCCATCTACTGCTGTTACAGTAATAGTTATTATATTTTCACCAAACTCTAATTTTTCATTTCCTTCTATTTGAAAATTTGCCTCTTGAATTTGTGGAACTGCTAGTATATTCAGTGTTTCTACGTTACTTCCTACAGAAACATTATACTGCATTGTATTTTCATTAAATTCCGGTTCTAATGTTACATTCTCTATTGCTAAATTTTCTAATTTTGCATTTGCTGAATCTGGATTATTTGTTTTAGTTGCATTTATTACATAATTCTTCGTTGTTTTATTATCCTGTGCTATTACTTTAATATTTATTTTATTTAATCCATTTTTTAAGTTAGTATTACCTGTAATTTCTACCTTTGAATTATTATTTTCTGGAATAGCATTTACACTTATACTATCTTTGTTCTCTGGAATTATAATACTATAATTAGTTACATTTTTATTAAAACTTGGCGATAATCCTTCTATATCTAAATGCAACTCTTTCAAATTAGCATTCTTGCTTATTGTAGTAGTTCCCCCACTTGTGTTAGTATTAGTTCCTGTATTTCCTCCAGAACCACTGCTTCCTCCTTGATTTGTATTATTTGAACTTGGAGTACTTGTTCCTCCTACATTTCCTGTTTGCCCATTTGAATTATTACCTAAACCATTTGCATTACCAGAATTATTTTCTGTATTTGTATCATTTGGCTTAGTTTGAACTTCTTGTATAGCTACACTAACTCCAGAAAATGTTGGATTAATAGATGTTTCATCCGGTGAATAGAAATCTCCGGTTACTGAAAAATTTGCTGTTCCTTTCTGTTTTGCTTTAAATTTAAAGCTTGCAATAGTACCACTTGTTTTTGGATTTTCTCCTCCTTCTGGGTCTGTCCACGTATAAATAGCCCTTCCGACTTTTAAAACTACTATTTTGTGGACCTGATACATAGCTTACCTTACTTTCATCAACATTTACCTTTACAGTTAATGTTGCAACACTTGCACCACTTAAATTAACATTTATAGAAAATTCATCTCCTACATTTAAAGTTGTTTTACTACTTGATAAACTAACACTTGCACCATTTACTTTACTGCTATATAACATAATTAATATAAATCCCATTAAGAATAAATAAAATTTCCATAATCTTTTATTCATAAACCTATCTACCTCTTTCTACTGTTCTATTAATTTTATTTCTAAAATGTGTTTTTGTATTTTAAGCACATCTAATGAAGACGGTAAATTTCCATTTTTACTTGTATTTCCTGCTTTCAAAAATATCCCTGAAATTAGCTTTGTTTCTAAAATATGCTTTTGTATTACCAAAACATCTAACGAATTTATTAATCCATCTCCATTAACATCTCCATATACAACAAAAACATATTTGTACACTTCATTACCTTGCTCATCTCTTAATATTAATTTCGAATTAGTTCCTACATTATTTTCATCTTCTAATATATTGTTTTTATAATCATAAAATTCCATAACTAAATTAGTATTAATTAGTTGTTTTATATCTTCAACAGTTGATTTTTCAATATTAATATTACTTATTTCATCTGCTTCTACTCTTAAACTAGGGTCAATTTGCAACGTAAAATCATTACTTAGTTCTTTTACTGTAACTTTGCATTTCGTTTGTATTGTTTCATCACTATTCTTTGCTATAATTTCTGCTGTTCCCGTTTTATTCGCCTTTATAGCTCCACTTTCATCTACACTAACTATTTCTTGACTACTTGTGTACCATTTTATAGTTTTATTAGAAGCATCCTCTGGTAAAACATTTGCAGATAGTTTCAAGGTACTTCCAACAAATAATTCAACTTCTTCTTTAGATAAAGTTATACTTGTTACAGGTGAATATACTGTAATTTCTATAGAACTTGAAACATCTGAATCTTTAACTTTTGCAGTTATTGTAGCATTTCCAGACTTGAGTGCTCTAATATTTGCAGATTCATCAACTGCTACTGTACTCATATCACTAGAACTCCAAACAATTTCTCCTACTGCTCCTTGTGGCTCTGTTTCAATTTGTATTTTATTTGTACTACCTTTGGTAATTACATTGTTATCAATACTTAACTTTATACTTGTAATAGCTTGTTTTGGCACTTCTTTTAAATAACTTTGAAATACATATCCTACCATTCCATTTTCAAGCTGTACTTTGTCCCACCTTTCTCCCGCTTGTATTCCCTTTTTTAGTCTTGTTAATTTATCATTCCTATTTATAGTTGTTATAACTTCATATGATGTACCTGGCCCATTTCTTACATTTAAATTTCCTGCTACATCTGGATACATCTCTTTTACATCTATTTCATAGTCTTGTTCTAGTATATTAGGACTTTCTGTAGAATATTCTGGCATATTTTCATATACAGGTATTACAAATCCAATTGATGAATTTAACATTCCATTTGATTCATATGCTTTATATATTCCACTTGATTCACTATATGGTGCTAAACAATTTGTCATATATTGATGCCAAAATAGTTCTCCGCTTCTTTCATTGTTTACATCAAATTTTTGCAAATACAAAGTATTTTGCCCTAAGTTTATATAACTACTTCCAATAAAAACAGCTCCACCTTTTATAGCTTTTTCTGGAGTTGTCCACGGAATAAGTAAATTAGCTTTTACAGATTCACTTGCATTTTTTCCGTCTTTTGCAAATTGTAATCCATTTTTTATTGCTCCTAACTTTTCTGTTGAACTTGTTGCACCTATATTATAGAAATTATAATATCCTTCATAACCTGCTACTTTTCCACTAATTGAACTGTGACTTAAAAAAGGTCCTACTTCTTGTTTTATTCTTGATGCTAAATGATATGGACTTACTCCTGAATAAATTCCTGCATTCCATATTAAACTTGAATATTTAGAATCTGTTGTTATATTTTGACCTGTACTTGTTACATAGCTTACAACTTTATTATAAAATTCTGTACCATATAATATTTTTTCTACTCCCTCTTTAGTATTTGTGTTTGCATCATAGGATAATTTTTCAAATTGAAAAATTCTAACTTCATTTAAAAAATTTCGTGGGTCCATAGTATATTCAACAGCTTTTTTTGATGCATTTACCCACCCTGCATCTATTTCTATGTTATATATGCCATAATCCGTACATTTCCAAGCATCTTGATATGATAAAGGTACTAAATTTTTATCGTTCCTATATTCTTGTGAAACAACTAAGTTCCAATCAAAACCTGTATATAACGCTGTAAATTCCCAATTTGGATGTTTTTTCTTTAATTCGTATAAATATGGTTTATACGTATCTGGAAAATTTTCTATTCCAAATTTTTTCTCCGATGCTTGTGTTTTTGTTGTAAACATTAATATAAAAAAGCAAAAAAATACTATATATTTTAGAAATGTATATTTTTTCATAACATTCTCCTTCATATATAGTATTTTCCATTTTATTTAAACTATACTATGCGTTTCTATTTTCTAAGTTCTGCTGATATTTCTTTTTGCAAAAATGCAATTATTTTTTCAAGTAGTTGGTTTACTTCTTCATCTGTTAAAGTTTTATCCTTTGCACCAAATATTAAAGAATATGCCATACTTTTTTTACCTTTTTGTATATTAACTCCAGTATATACATCAAATAATTTCATATCTATTAACAAACCACCTGCTGATTTTTTTATTTGTTTTTTAATTTCGTCATTTGTAATATCTTCATCCACAATAATTGCTAAATCTTTCTTTATTGTTGGATATTTAGATATTTCTTTATATTTCATTTTCCCAGTTTTTTTGGCTATAATTCTATCTAAGTCAAGTTCAAAAATATATACATCTTCTTTTGCTTTCATAGGATGCACTTTCCCTACAATTCCAACCATATCTGCATTCAAACTAATTCCGAGCTGTTTGGTATGGATGTAATTCTTCTGGTAAATCTTTTGGTACTACAAAGCTATATCTTCCATTATATCCTAAATAGTCTAATAATTCCTCTACAATACCTTTTATAATATAGAAATCTGCCTTTTTTTCATTTTCAATTCCTGAATAAAATTCACCAGAAATTAATCCTGCTATTTTCCTTTCTTCTATATATTCTTCAGCTTTTTTATAAAAAACTTTACCAATTTCAAAAATAGATACATCTTTTACATTTCTTGCTGTATTATATTCATAAATTTTATATAATGACTGCAAAATGCTACGTCTTAAGGTATTCCTTTCTTCTGTTAATGGTGCTAAAAGTTTTATTGACTCTTTATCGTCATTATTTACAAATTGATGCGCTTCTTTGTCGTTTACTAATATGTATGATAATGTTTCGTTCAGACCAAGAGATATCATTTTATTTCTTATTTCTCTTGTTGTTTTATCGTACCCACCTTTTTTCAATGGCATAATAGGAAGCTTTCCTTCTATATTATCTACTCCATATATACGACCAACTTCTTCTATTAAGTCTTCTTTTATTGATATATCTATCCTCCTTGTTGGAACAGAAACTGTTATTGTATCATCTTTTACAGTATATTTAAAGCCTAATCTTCTAAAACAATCTAATATACTTTCATTAGGAATTTGCAACCCTAAAATATCATTTATTTTTGTGAAGGTAATGTCTATTTTTTTATCTTCTTTATTTGTTGTATCAAAAACTGCCATTCCTCCAACTATTTCTGCATTTGCATATTTTTGTAAAAGATTGCACGCTCTGTTTATTGCAAGATAAGTTCTATTTGGGTCTAATCCTTTTTCAAAACGATTGCTTGCTTCGCTTCTTACTATTTTCTTTGATGTGAATCTTATTTTTGTTGGTTCAAAAATTGCTGATTCTATTATTATATTTTTTGTGTTATCTTCAATTTCTGTATCAAGACCTCCCATAACTCCTGCAAGACCTATTGCTTTTGTCCCATCTGAAATTACAATGTCTTCTTGCGATAATTCTCTTTTTATTCCATCTAAAGTTGTTAGTTCTTCATTTTGGTGAGCTTGCCTTACTTCTATGGTATCTTTTAATGTATCTGCATCATAAAAATGTAGTGGTTGACCTGTTTCTAGCATTACATAGTTACTAATATCTACTACGTTATTTATTGGTCTAATTCCAGATGCCATTAGTCTATTTTTTATAAATGCTGGGCTTTCTTTTATTGTTACATTTTTTGCTTTTTTTGATAAAAATATGCTACAATTTTTTGTTGCTATATTTAACTTAAATTCTTTTGAAAAATCTTCGTTTGTTTCTTTATATGATGTATCTATTTCTTTAACTGGTTTATCGTAAATTGCTCCTATTTCATATGCCATTCCTAAAATACTTAGAAGGTCTCCTCTATTTGCCGTTAGTTCGAAATCTATTATTTCATCATCATATCCTAAAAGTTTTATTGGGTCTTGACCTACTTTTGCATCTTGTGGTAACTCGTGTATTCCATCTTTATCTTTATCTGTTAGAAATTTGTTTTCAAGACCTAGCTCTTGTATAGAACAAAGCATTCCATTTGACTCTTGACCTCTTATCATTCCTTTTTTTATTACTCCACCTGGTAATTGCGCTCCTGCTTGTGCTACAATTACTTTTAATCCTTTCCTTACATTAGGAGCTCCACATACAATATTTAAAATTTCTGTTCCTATATCTACTTTGCATATATGTAAATGGTCTGAATCTGGGTGCATTTCGCATTCTTTTACTTCACCTACTATTAATTTAGTAGCATTTATCATTTTCTCTGCACTATCATATTCATTTCCAACATTTGTCATATCTTCTGCTAAACGCTTAACATCAACATCTATATCTACATAGTCTTTTACAAAATTAGTACTTAATTTCATTCTAATCATCCTTTCTATCAAATTGTGTTAAAAATCTTACATCATTTGCATATAGTAAACGTATATCTGTAATGCCATATTTAAACATAGCCAATCTGTCAAGACCTGTCCCAAATGCAAAGCCACTATATTTTTCTGGGTCATATCCATTCATTTTTAATACATTTGGATGAACCATTCCTGAACCTAAAATTTCTATCCAACCTGTTTCTTTACATAGGTTACATCCTTTTCCTCCACATTTGAAACAACTTACATCTACCTCATATGATGGTTCTGTAAATGGA
>CANRAM010000012.1 GCA_947628605.1 uncultured Clostridia bacterium
TATATTTACTATTTTTCCACCATCTATTGTTGCTTTTATATCTAGTCTTCCTGTTTTTCCTTCTTTCATTATTGGTAGTACTCCTACTTCTTGTTGTACCTCTGCTTTTGTTATGTTTGTGTTTAGTACTGCTTTTAAAAAGCTTATTAAATATTTTTCATTCTCTTTTTTGCCAAAAAACATTTTGAATATTATATCGTTTTTTAGTGTCATTTTTCTTTCTTTTACGTTCATTTTTGTTTCCTCCTTTATTGTATCATTTTTTGTTTTTTTATACAACATAAATGACAAACTTTTTTATTTTTTTGGATTTTTTGCCTGTCTTTTTAATAGTTATAACAATTAAAATTGAGGTTTTACTTTTAGACTGGCTTTTTAGATTTTAATTTTTTATGAATTTTTGATAAAATTAAATTAGTATAAATTCATTCATAGATTTTTCTTGAATTAATTCAAAAGGTTTTTATTTTTCACCTCCTACTCTTGCTCTTTTTTCTCTTCTGAAATTTTATTTTTTGATTTTCTTTGATTATAAATATTATGATTTAAATATTTATTGATTCGTTGAAATCTAATTAATAAGCATTTAACTTTTCGAACTATTCATTTTCCATATTATACTTTAGATTTTCACATTTGTAAACTATTTATGAAAAATTAAAACAAAAAATAAAACTTTGGGCTAAAAAATTCCAGTTTTTACTGGAATTTGTATATATTATTCAATTACTTCAAGTACTGTTGCTGGTTTTACAACTTTTTTCGTACTAATTTTATATGCTTTTTTTAATTCTGAACAAGCAAAGTTCGCTTTTTCTTCGTTATTAGCATACACATAGCAAAGGATATCGCCTTTTTTTACTTCATCTGCTATTTTCTTTTTTACAATAATTCCTACTGTTTTATCTATTTCGTCATCTTTCTTAATTCTACCTGCTCCAAGGTTAGCAGAAATTTCACCTATTCTTTTTGTATTAATCTTTTCTACATACCCCGCTTCTTCACTAATTACTTCTACTACTATTTGTGCTTTTTCAAATTTACTAACATCTTCAATGTATGATATATCTCCTCCTTGCTTTTCAACTAATTGCAAAAATTTATTATATGCCTTTTTATTCATTATATTTTCTAATATTTTTTTCTTATTTTCTTCTATATCATTTCCAACTCCTGCCATTTTAATCATTCTAGCACCTAGTTCTAAAACAACTTCTTTTACATCTTCTGTCATATCTCCCTTTAATGCTTTAATTGCTTCTATTACTTCTATACTATTACCAACTGCTTCTCCTAGTGGTTCTTCCATATTAGTTATTACACTAACTACTTCCCTTTTTGCTAATTTACCTATTGCACTCATTTTCTTTGCAAGCTCAATAGCAGATTCTTTGTTTTCCATAAATGCTCCGCTTCCGCACGTAACTTCTAACACAATTTTATTAGCACCTGCTGCTATTTTTTTACTCATAATGCTTGATGCAATTAATGGAATATTATCTACACACGATATTGTATCACGTAATGCATATAACTTTTTATCAGCTGGTGCTAAATTCAAGTTTTGACTTATTAAACTAATTCCTATTTCTTTTACATTATTTATAAAAGTAGTGTTATCTATAGTCGTACTAAAATTTGGAATTGACTCTAACTTATCTATTGTTCCTCCTGTAAAACCTAACCCTCTACCAGACATCTTTGCTACTGGTATTCCTAACGATGCAATAATTGGCATAAGAATTAATGTTATTTTATCTCCGACACCCCCTGTACTGTGCTTATCAACAACATTTTTTCCAAAAATTGTTAAATCCAACACTTCACCAGAATGTGCCATAGCAAATGTCAAATTGGTTATTTCTTCATCATTCATTCCATTAATATATATAGCCATAACAAGTGCGGCAGCTTGATAATCTGTTATATTTCCTTTTGTATATTCATTTACAAAATACTCTATTTCTTCTTGTGATAACTCTTTTTTATCTCTCTTTTTTTCTATAATTTTTAATATATTCATAAATACCCCTATCCTACAATATTTTTCGTAAAACTTCTTCTATGTATAGGGCATAAGCCGTTTTCTTTTATTGCCTCTATATGAGCCTTTGTACCATATCCTTTATGCTTTTCAAATCCATACTTTGAATAGATTTCTCCCCATTTTCTCATAATTCTATCCCTTGTTACTTTTGCAATAATTGATGCTGCTGAAATTGAATATGCTTTTGCATCTCCTTTAATTATTGACTTATATGGTATTCCTAATGTGTCTATTCTTTCTAATGCATCTACTAAAATAACATCTGGCTTTACCTTTAACTCTTTTAGTGAAGTAGTTAATCCTTTTTTAGTAGCATTTAGTATATTTATTTCATCAATTTCTTTATGATTTATAATCCCAACACCATAACTTATTGCTTCTTCTATAATTTTTTCGTATAATTCTTCTCTTCTTTTTTCAGAAACCTTTTTTGAATCATTTACTCCCTCTATCATAGAATCTCTTGGTAAAATAACACTTGCAACTACTACTGGCCCTGCAAGTGGACCACGACCTGCTTCATCTATTCCGCAAATATATTTAATATTTTCATTATTGTTATATATTTGTTCTTCTATTTGTTTTAAATTTTGTAATCTAATTAGTTCTTTTTCTTTCATTATACAAACCTTCTTATTTTACTGTAATATCATCAAATTCACTTAATTTATAATATACCTTACCATCATTTTCGAAGCCTCTTACATAAATTACTTCTTCTGTATCATAATTTACAATATAGCCATCTTGTACATCTATTTTTTGAAGCCCTATATTATTTAAGTCATTTTGTGTAAGTAAATAGTAATTTCCTGTATTATCTATTACGTTTGAATTAATTAATTCACTAATTTTTGTGTTATCTGTTATATTACTTACTTTAGTACCTTTGTATAATGATTCATCACTATTAAATTTTGCTTGTTCAGCAATTGTTTTTGCTTTAACTTGTATTAACATCATATTTGTAGTAATTGTTTGTAGTTTTGTTTGTTTTAAAACTGTTCCACCTGAATATACTGTAATTGATACTAATATCCCTAATATAATTATTGTAACAACAAGAGAAACCATTGTAATACCTTTTCTATTAATTAATTTCATATTTATTATATTCCTTATATTCATATTTAGGTTTTTATGGCAATTACCTATAAACCGATATTTTTTTATATTTCACTCTTATTATATATATTAATAAAATTATTTTCAATAATATTTACTTATTTTTTATATTTTGTGTTTTTTTTCACACATAATTCACATAAGTATAGTATTATAGTACTTAATTTAGATTATAATTATTTTTGGAGGTAAAATTATGGATGATAATTCAAATAACAAAGAATCCACTACATATACAGTAGTAGATTATTCAAACAAAAATGAAAAAAAGAAAAATTCTACATTTGGTAAAAATGTGTTATTACCATTTTGTTGTGGAGTATTAGGAGCAAGCCTTGCTGTAGGTACTTGTTTTGGTGTTCCTTCTATACGAGAAAGTATACTTGGAAACTCATATGTTAGTACTTCTACTTCGCATAGCGAAAATACTTCTCATTCTGGAACTTTAACAGAAGTTTCTTTAGCAAGTTATTCTGATACTGGTATTCAAGTAGCTGGAAAAGTACGTCCTTCTATTGTAGGAATTCAAGTAGAATATGAAGTAACATCTTTCTTTTCTAATTCTAGTACTGCAAAAGCAGAAGGTTCTGGAATTATTATTTCAGAGGACGGATACATTTTAACAAATAATCATATTGTTAACTCATCTTCTTCTGAATCATTTTATGAAGTTTCTAAAGCAAGTAAAGTAACAGTGTATTTGTATAATGATGAAACACCTTATGAAGCAAAAATTATTGGTACTGATGAACAAACTGATTTAGCTGTTATAAAAATTGAAAAAACTGGTTTAACTGCTGCAGAGCTTGGTGATTCTGATAGTGTTCAAGTTGGTGAATTTTCTATGGCTATTGGTAATCCTTTGGGTATGCAAAGTAGTGTTACTGGTGGTATGATTAGTGCTGTAAATAGAAAAGTTACTGATTCTGATGGTAAAACTTATACTCTAATTCAAACTGATGCTGCTATTAATGCTGGAAATAGCGGTGGTGCTTTAGTAAATGCTGAAGGTAAAGTTATTGGTATAAATACTTTAAAACTTTCTGGAACTGGTATTGAAGGTATGGGATTTGCTATTCCAATTAATTCAACTATTGATATTTATGAACAATTAATTCAATATAATAAGGTAAAAAGACCTTATATTGGAATTACTGGTTTGGATTTAGATGAAGAAACAGCTAAACGTAATAATCTTGTTGTTGGTATATATGTAAGAGATATAGAAGATTTCTCTAGTGCACAAAAAGCTGGCTTAAAAGTTGGAGATGTTATTATTTCAGCTGATGGTAAACAAATTTCTACTATGGATGAATTAACTGATATTAAGAATAATCATAAAATTGGAGATGAAATGACTTTAAAAGTAAATAGAAACGGTAGTGAAGTTGATATTACTTTAACTCTTGGGGAACAACCTTAATTTATATGTTTATTAATTTTTCACTGTAAGTTCACACAATAAACAAATTTCTCTTGTATACTATAAATAATTTAAAGAAGCATACGTTTCTTTAAATAAAATATAAGAAATAAATTTGCAACTATACATTATTTTTTCTTATATTTAACATCCCCTTTTATTTCAAAAATACGACTATGTTTAACACATAGTCGTATTTTTTATTTAGAATACTATAACATCCATTTCATCTGTGTAGTTGTTATTTCCATATGGATATATGATGTATAAATAATCATCTTTTCCTACAATGAAATTAGTTGTTTTTTCTATACTGTATATATCGCTTGTTAAGTCTCTTAAATATACATTATATCCTAAATTTCTTAAGTCTTGTGATTGTTCATCTGCTTTTTTTACTTTTTGTAGTATAGTATTTTCTATTGTTTTTGCTTGTAGACCTTTAATTTCTAGTAGTTGATTTAGCGTTACTTCTTCATTTGTGCTTAAATTATAGTTATATGTTTGTATTATTACTCTTTGTGGATTGTTTCCTTCTTTTAATGTAGATTTAATTACAAGTGATAATATATTTGTGTTTATATAGCCCATATATTCTACTGTATATATAGTATTATCATTTGCATTTAGAATAATATCATTTGCTTTATCTACATATAATTCCTTTATTTTATCATTAAATTTTTCAACTGATGAATTTGAGATGTTTACTCTTGGAATATGTAAGCTTATTTCATATCTATTTTCTACTGTACTTTCTTTTTCAGCCCATGTATATATTAAATCTTTTTCTGAGTTTAGTTTAGTTACTCCTGTTGTATTTACTGTATATCCTTGATAATCTAAAATATTTTCAAATATATTTTTAAAATTTTTCTCTAATGTATCGGTACTTGTTGCTAATTGCTGTTGTTCATCTAATCCGTGCTGTATTTGTATTTTCATTTTTTCCTCTAAAAAATTGCCAATACACTCCAAAATTTATAGAAAAAATGCAAATTGCAATTATAATACCAAACATAATATTTCTTACATTTATTTTCACTTCTCATCATCCCTCCACTCTTAATTAAAATTATAACATTTTTTTTACATAAATGTAAATAAATTCTTGAATAAATATTGACTTTTTATTAATTTTGTAATAGAATAATTAAGCATTATTATAATAATTACAAGTAAACTTCTCCCCGGTGGTTTATTTTGTGTTTTATAATATACGAAGAGAAATTAATGAATGGAGGGTATTTATTACCATGAATAATACAACATACAGCATAAAAAAAGATGAAATTGAAAGAAAATGGTATATTCTTGATGCAGAGGGCAAACCTCTAGGTAGAGTTGCAACAGAAGCTGCAAAATTATTAAGAGGAAAACATAAACCAACATTTACACCAAATTTAGATGTAGGTGACCACGTAATCATTATAAATTGCTCAAAGGCAATTTTAACTGGTCATAAATTAGACCAAAAAGTTTATAGACATCATTCAGGTTATATTGGTGGAATGAAGGAAGTTGTTGCTAGAGATATGATGAATAATAAACCTGAAAAGGCTTTAATGTTAGCTATAAAAGGAATGCTTCCACACAATAGCTTAGGAAGACAAATGATTAAGAAATTAAGATTATATGCTGGTTCTGAACATAACAATCAAGCTCAAAAGCCAGAAATATGGGAATTCTAGAAAATTTAAGGAGGAAATTTAAATGCCTAAAACAAACAAAGAAAAAATTATGTTCTATGGTACAGGTAGAAGAAAAAGTTCAATTGCAAGAGTTCGTTTAGTTGAGGGAACTGGAGTTATTACAATAAACGGAAAAAGTATAGATGAATATTTTGGATTAGAAACTTTAAAAGTTATAGTTAGACAACCTCTAACAGTAACAAATTCTCTTTCAAAATATGATGTTATTTGTAAAGTAGTTGGTGGAGGTTATACAGGTCAAGCTGGTGCTATTCGTCACGGTATTGCAAGAGCTCTTATAGAAGCTAACTCTGAATATAGACCTGAATTAAAAGCTAATGGTTTCTTAACTAGAGACCCTCGTATGAAGGAAAGAAAAAAATACGGACTTAAAAAAGCGAGAAAAGCTCCACAATTTAGTAAAAGATAACACAAAAAATATACAATGTTTTTTTCATTGTATATTTTTTTCTTAGAAAGTAATATTTATAATTTTGGGAGGTTAATTATGGTAAAAGTTGCTTTTTTTAATACAAAAGAATATGATAAAGAATTTTTTAATGAATATAATAAAAATTACGGTTTTGATATAACATATTTTGAATCTGAACTTAATACTGAAACTGCTCCTCTTACTAAGGGTTATGATGCAGTTTGTATTTTTGTACACGATAAGGTTAATAAAGAAACATTTGAAATTTTAGAAAAAAATGGAGTAAAATTAGTTGCTCTTCGTTGTGCTGGTTTTAATAATGTTGATTTAGAACATAAGGGAAATGTCCGTGTTGTTCGTGTTCCTCAATATTCTCCATATGCTGTTGCTGAACACGCTTGTGCTTTGTTATTAAATGTTACTAGAAAATTATATAAATCTTATCAACGTACTAGAAAATATAATTTTACTTTAGACGGTCTTCTTGGTTTTGATATTCACGGTAAAACTGTTGGTGTAATTGGTACTGGCAAAATAGGTAAAGTTTTCATTAAGATTATGAAAGGTTTTGGAACTAGAGTTATAGCTTATGATGTTTTTAAAGACGAAAAAGCTAGTCAAGAATTAGGTTTTGAATATGTTCCTTTAGATGAGTTGCTAACAAATTCTGATATTATATCTTTACATTGTCCTTTAACTCCTGAAACAGAAAATATTATAAATTCTAATAGTATTGCAAAAATGAAAAATGGAGTTGTATTAATTAATTGTAGTAGAGGTCAGTTAATAGATACTAATAGTCTTATTGAAGCAATGTCTAATGGTAAAATTGGTGGTGTTGGGCTTGATGTTTATGAAGACGAAGATGAATTTTTCCTAAGAGATATGACAAATTCTTATAAGCGTGATACTAATTTATCTATTTTATTATCTATGCCTAATTTGATTATTACTTCGCATCAAGCTTTTTTTACAAGTGAGGCTTTAAATAAAATTGCAAGTGATACCTGTCAGAATATTAAGGATATTTTTGATGGTAAGGTGTGTGCTAATGAATTAAAATAAATTTTATTTTAAAATACAAAAATAGCCATATACAAGTTTATATTACTTGTTATGGCTATTTTTGTATTTTACATTTTTCTAAAAACACCTGATACTTTTCCTAATATTTTACAATCTGGTACAATTATTGGGTCTAGTCTTGAATTTTCTGGTTGTAAACGTATGTGGTCTTTTTCTTTATAGAAAGTTTTAACTGTAGCTTCATCTTCAATTAATGCTACAACTATTTCTCCGTTATTGGCTGTGTTTTGTTTTCTAACTAATATATAATCTCCATCTAAAATTCCGGCTTCTATCATACTTTCTCCTCTTACTGTAAGCATAAATGACTCACTGTTTCCAACAAAATCAATTGGTATAGGAAACGTATCTGTTACATTTTCTACTGCTAAGATTGGTTCTCCTGCTGTGATTTTTCCTATAACTGGTACCTCAACCATTTCTTTTCCACTATAAAATTCTTTCATTGCTGTTTGATTTTTATTTTCTGTCATTCCACCTTTTAGTAATTTTAACGTTCTACCTTTTTGTGATTCTTTTTTAATATATCCCTTTTCTTCTAGCTTTCCTAAATAACCGTGTACTGTTGCTGTTGATTTTAAACCTACTGCTTTTCCTATTTCTCTAACTGAAGGTGGATAACTATTTATAGCTATTTGCTTTTCAATAAATTTTAGTATGGCTTTTTCTCTTTTATTTAATTCGTTTGTATTTTTTTTTCTCATATGAAAAATCACTCCCTTTTTCTATTTGTCACTATGGTATCACAAAAACAAAAAAAAGTCAAACAAAAGTTTGAACTTTTTTTGATTTTATTGTATTTTTTAATCATACCACTCAAATTCCCACTCTAAAACTTTTACCGTGTCACCTTCTTTTATGCCCATTTGTTTTAGTTTTTGTTCTATTCCTAGTTCACGAATTGATTTTCCGAAATAGTGCATTGATTCTTGGTCTGTTATATTTACTCTTCCCATTAAGCGCTCCACTGCTGGTCCTTCTACAATAAAGTCACTTCCTTGTTTTGTAACTGTAAATTGGTCTTTATCTTCTTCTAATGTATATTCCATTTTTTCTGTTACTTCTACAAGTTCCTCTTTTGGTAATTCCTTTAATACTTCTGTTACTCTTGCCATTAATTCATCAATTCCTGCTCCAGTTACTGCTGAAATTTTGTATATTTCCATATTTTCTTTTTTTGCTAAATCTTCTAGTTTTGCATATAGTTCTTCATTTTGTATAATGTCTGCTTTGCTTGCAACTATTATTTGTTTTCTTTTACTTAATTTTTCGCTATATTGCTTTAATTCCTCATTTATTGCATAAAAATCTTCTACTGGGTTTCTTCCCTCTATTCCTGATACATCAATAACGTGTAATAGTAATCTTGTTCTTTCTATATGTCTTAAAAATTGTATTCCTAAGCCGTTTCCGTTTGCTTGCTCCTTCTATAATTCCTGGAATGTCTGCAATTACAAAGCTATCCCCATAAATAGATTTTACCACTCCTAAATTTGGAATAATTGTGGTAAAATGATAATCAGCAATTTTAGGTTTTGCAGAAGTTACTACAGATAAAAATGTTGATTTTCCTACATTTGGAAATCCTATTAATCCTACATCTGCAAGTAATTTTAATTCTAATATTATTTCTTTTTCAGTTCCTTTTTCTCCGGTCAAATGCAAATCTAGGTGCTTGTCTTGTGGAAGTTGCGAAATGTGTGTTTCCTTTTCCCCCTCTTCCTCCTTGTAACACCAATTCTTTTTGATTTTCGCTTGATAAATCTGCTATTACTTTTTCAGTTTTTGCATCTTTTATTATTGTGCCTAAAGGAACTCCTATGTATAAGTCTTCTCCTTTTTTACCATAACAATTATTTCCACTACCATTTTCACCATTCTGAGCTTTAAATATTTTTTTATACCTAAAATCTAGTAGAGTATTCATATCTTTATCTACGAAAAAATATATACTGCCACCTCTACCACCATCTCCACCGTCTGGGCCTCCGGCTGCAACATATTTTTCCCTTCTAAAAGTTATTGCTCCATCTCCACCATTTCCAGATTTAATTTTTATTCTTGCATAGTCTGTAAACATTTATGTCCTCCTTAAGAAAATTTTAGTAATCTAATTTCATTGCTTGTTTTACTTTTTTCATTGTTTCTTCCGCAATTTTTTGTGCTTTTTTTGTACCTTCTAATAAAATTTCTTTAACAACTTCTGGTCTTTCTTCATAGTATTTTCTTTTTTCTCTTATTGGTTCTAATTCTTTGTTAATACTTTCTATTAATTGCTTTTTACAATATACACATCCGTCTTTTTCCTTTTTTACATTCATCGCAAATATTTTCATATTCATCTTTTGTAAATAAATTATGATAATATGCTACCATACATACATTAGGATTTCCTAAGTCGTCTTTTTTTATTCTTTTTGGGTCTGTAACTGCGTTCATAACTTTTTTGGTAATTTCATCGTTTGAGTCGGCTAAATAGATTGCATTTCCTAAAGATTTTCCCATTTTCTCATTTCCGTCTAGTCCTTTTATACGCTTGTTTTGTGCAAGATATGCCTCTGGCTCTTTTAGTGTTTCTCCATATATTGAGTTAAATTTTCTAACTATTTCTCTACATTGCTCTATTAATGGTAACTGGTCCTCACCAACTGGTATTATACTTGCTTCAAATGCTGTTATGTCTGCTGCTTGACTTACTGGATATCCTAAGAATCCATATGTTACACTTTCTCCAAATATTTCTCTTTTTTGTGCTATTTCTGTTTTTACTGTTGGGTTTCTTTGTAGCCTTGCTATTGTAACTAAATTAGAGTAAAATACTGTTAATTCTGCTATTTGAGGTATCATTGATTGTAAGAAAAAGGTTACTTTTTCTGGTTTAATGCCTATTGATAATTGGTCCATTAGAACTTCATTTACATTTCTTTTTACTTTTTCTGGATTGTTAAAGTTATCCGTTAATGCTTGGACATCTGCTACTTCAATGAATGTTTCATATTTGTCTTGAAGTTTTACTCTACTTTGTAAAGAGCCAAAATAGTGACCTATATGTAATTTTCCTGTTGGACGGTCTCCTGTTAGAATTCTTTTTATTTCTAAGTTATTTCCTTCTTTTATATGACTTTTCATATTGTTTCTTCCTTGTTTTATATTTAGATTTTTGTGGATTTATCTATAAACCAGTCTTTATTATACTCTAATTTTTATAAAAAAACAATGCATATTTAAACAATACTTAATAGTAGAGTTAAATATGCATCTTTAATTTTAACATTTTTATATGATTATGCTTGTTTTTCGACTATTTCTTTTTCATAAACACTTACTTTTTTCTTATCTTTACCTAATCTTTCAAATTTAACAATTCCATCAATTAATGCATATAAAGTATCATCACTACCTTTACCTACATTTGTTCCTGGATGTATATGAGTACCTCTTTGTCTCATTAATATATTTCCTGCTAAAACAAATTGTCCGTCTGCACGTTTCACTCCAAGACGTTTTGATTCACTATCTCTACCATTTTTTACACTACCTTGACCTTTTTTGTGAGCCATATGTTTCACTCCTTTCTTTGTTACAAGCTTTTATATATCTCATATATATAATTAATTATCGAATTTTAAGCTTTATGCTTTTTCTTCTACTTTTTCAGCTGTTTTTTTAGCTGCTGGTTTTTTTATAGAAGTTATTTCAACTTTTGTATAAGGTTGTCTATGTCCTTGTTTTCTTCTATAATTCTTTTTTGGTTTATATTTGAAAACAATTATTTTTTTACCCTTTCCATGTGATACAACTTTTCCTTCTACCTTAAAACCTTTAACATAAGGAGTTCCTATTTCAATTTTTTCTCCGTCAGATACTAAAACTACATTATCAAATGTTACTTTTTTTCCAACTTCAGCATCTAACTTTTCAAAAAATACTACATCTCCTTCTGCAACTTTGTACTGTTTTCCACAACTTTCAATTATTGCGTACATATATGTACACCTCCCTTTTTGTATACTCGCTAATCCAAAAAAACTTTAGGTAGTTAATCACTTAACATTTATAACCTTAATTAAGCGGATTACAGATAGATATTCTATCATATATTGCCCTGTTTGTCAATTTATTAGCAGTAGTTTTTATAAAATTTTTTTAATTTTTTTATTCATAATCTTCTAACACGCTATTTAATTCTTCTTTTCCATATACTTTAATTCCTTTTTCTAACTTTAATTTGTCTTCTTGTGTTAAATATTCTACCGATATTCCTGTTATTTCTTCAATTTGTAATTCTCCATTTATTTCTTTATATACAACGATTAATCCATCTTCTTCTTTTAATACATAATGCTCATCACATAAGCCTTGTTCATTTTTTATTAAAACAACTTCTAATGGTTCAAATTTTTCTATTGTCCAATTAGTATATTCTTTACTAAATTCTTCTTCTGTTTGATTTACAAATTCTTGTGGAATTTCTGAATATTGTTTTATTGTATGACCACATTCTTCGTAATGTTTTTTTAATACAAGCACAGCATTTGGTGAAATTTTTTCTTCTTTGGTTGTTGTTTGAATACTTATATCGTTTTTTACACTATAATTATCTTCTAATTCAATATTTATGTCTTCTTTTATAGTGTTTAATTTAACATTATTCTCTTTACTGTTGTTACTAGATTTATATAAATAATTTCCAGCAAATATTGCCATTCCAATTATTAATATACAACAAATTATATAACCCCATTTTTTCATAAATCCTTCTTTCTTGTTTAGTTCGAACAATTATACCCTAAACATTTAAAATTTTATATTTCTTATATTATCTACAAAAATGGAATTTTTATACAATTTATGTATTATTGATATTTTTAGCACATTTTTACATAATTATCTACTGCTTGTTTTATAAATTCATTAATTGATATATCCTTCTCTTCTGATTTTATTTTAGCCTTACTATGCAATTGCGTTCCTAATCTTATATTTAAAGACCCTTTACATTGCACTTGCGGTTTTTCATTTAATTCTTTACAAATTTCTAAATAATGCTCTATTGCATTTTTAAAATCTTTTTTTAATTCTTCTACACTTTTTCCTTCAAAAAGAATTAAATCTTTTAGTCCTTCTACTTTTCCAAAAAAACATTCATCTTCATCACTATATTCTATTTTTGCCCAATACCCTTTATATCTCATTATATTCTTCACTATATCACTCCCATTTCTTTTAATTTATTTAATAAGTTCTTTATTACATACATTTTTAAAACATTACTAGGATGCGGTTTATGTAACTCTATTTTTGTTCCATTATTTTTATTTATAAAAATAACTCTTGAACCTGATGTTTTTCCTTTATTATATTCATAAAATCCTATATTGGTTAATAATTTTTTTAATTCTTCGTATGTAAAATCTTTCGGTTTATCTTTTAATTTATTTATTATTTTTTCTATTTTACTCATTATTATACCTTATCCTTTCTATATTTGCAACTATTTATAGTTGCTTTTTTATTTTTACTTGTCCTTTTTTATTTACTTCTAGAGTTATTTCTCCGTTTTCATCTGTTCTATATATTACGCCGTATTTTTTTATTCTTTCTAATACATCTTCATTCGGATGCCCAAATGTATTATTTTTGCCTACTCCTATTAATGCAATTTTAGGTCGTACTTGCTGTAGAAATTCTTCTGTTGATGAACTTTTTGAACCGTGATGTGCTACTTTTAATACTTTCGCATTTAATGCATTTGTATTTTTATATTTATTAACTAAAACTTTTTCAGTTTCTTCCTCAATATCACCTGTAAATAGCATTGAAAATTCTTTATATTGTAGTTTAAAAACTAATGCATTATTATTTATTGAATTATGACGTATTTCTTCATTTTTTTCGGGCCATAGTATATTTAAAACTAAATTTTTTTCAATATTTATATTCGTTCCACATTCTGCAACTGTTACTTTGATTTTTTTCTGTTTCACAATTCTTAAAAATTCTTCGTAATTTTCTGTTTTTTCCCATTGTTTACTTATAACTACTTGTTCTACCTTTATTTCTTTTAATATTGTTAATACTCCACCGTATATGGTCTGTATCGAAATGCGAAATTATTACATAATCCAACCTCTTTATTTGCCTATCTAGTAAATATGGTAGTAAAGTTTGCTTTCCTACATCGAATACATCTAAATTTGCATTTCCACCTCCATCTACTAAAATTTTCTTTTCCCCTGGCGTTATTAATAAACACGAATCTCCTTGACCTACATCTATAAAATGAATTTTTAAATTATTGATTTTTAACCCTACTATATGAAAAATTATTGAAATTATAAATACAATTACTAAAATCTTTTTTATATGTATTTTTAGTATATATTTAAAATTGTCCACAAATGTTAATATTTCTTTTTCTATTCTCCTTTTTAGTTTCTTTTTCCTTATTGTTTTTATTATTATAAAAATAATTATAACTAAATAATAAATTATTAATGTAAAAAAATGCGGAGTTATTACTAGTATTTTTGAAATAGGTAATTTTGAAAAAAAGTTTGAAATTGATAATAGAATGTTTAGCATTATTTCAATTATTTTATATATAATTTTTATTTTCAAGAATATGTTTGCTAATCCTAATATTATTATTGTACCTATAAAAAAACTAACTATTAAATTTGCAAATAAAAAGCTTAAAGTAATTTGATTAAAAACTATAATACTTATTGGAAAAATAAAAATTTGCGCACTTATTGATATAGTAATTATTTCTTTAATTTTCGAAATTAAATTTTCACATATACTTTCGTCATTTACCTCTTTTTTTATTATTTTTTTAAATATGTAATCTATTTTTTCTTTTATAATAGGATTTAGAAATACAATTCCTAATGTTGCCATAAAAGATAAAATTAATCCTGTATTTATTATAGAAAATGGATTATTTATTAGCATTATTAATAGTACGATGCATACATTATTTATTGTGTCGCTTTTTCTACAAAAAAAATTCGCAACCATTGTAAGTATTATCATTACACACGCTCTTGTAACAGAAGGTGTATTTCCAGTTAAAAAAATAAAGAAAATTAATATAAAAATTGTTAATACATTTGTAAGTTTTAATGGTATTTTTATATTTTTACAAAATATTTGTATTCCAAGTAAAATATATGCTACATGCATACCAGAAACAGCTAAAATATGTGATAATCCGCTTGTTGTGAAATTGTTTTTTATATCTTTTGATAATTCATCATCATATCCTAAAAGTATTCCTAAAAATAAATTTTTTTTATTTTCATCTTCTATATTTTTTTCTACATCTTGTATTATTTTTGTTCTTAGTTTATATGCTTTTTCTATAATAATATTATTTTTTTTACTTCCTAATTTTTGTACTTTATTAACTGTAACTGTTCCATAAATTCCTATAGATTTTAAATATGTATTATATGCAAATCCTTTATAATTTCGTTGTTTTTCTGGAGGTTTAAAAGTAGCTTTAAATGAAATTATATCGCCATATTCTAGGTTATTATTTTTATTAGTATTTAATAATAAATATGTGTTTTTAAATTTTTTATTAGAATTAATTGTTTCAATTTTAATTTTATATTGAAATGAATGCTCTTTTTGCACTTTATTGCTTACTACTACTGCTATAAAATTTGCTTCTTTTATGTCTTTATATTTATTTTCATATGAATAATTTAATAATATTGTAATTGTATTTGATATAATTGCAATAATAGACATTAATATTATTATTTTTTCTTTTATAAATAAATTATAATAATTTTTTATTTTTCTATTTTTTTCAATATATTTTTTTATTAAAAAATATATTGGTAACAGTGCTATTATAAAAAAGACTATACTGATTTTACAGTATAGCCCTATTATAATTCCTATTATATAACTTATTGTTATAATTAAAAGTGGTCTTTTCATAAAATAAACATCCTTTTTTTTGAAAATATTTCCCCCATTTAATTATTAATTAACCTTGTTGCTGTTATATATCTTGAAGAATATGAACCTGATAATGTAGAAATAATAACCCCTGTTTTTTCTGTAGATGCGTGAACAAATTTGTTTCCTCCTATATATATTCCTACGTGACCAATTCCCTTGTTGGTTTTATAATTTCTAAAAAATACTAAATCTCCTGCTTGTAAGTTTGCTCTTGCTACTGTTGTTCCTTTGCTTGACTGTGCTGTTGCTGAGTGTGGTAAGCTTATTCCATATTTTTTGTATACATACATTGTAAGACCTGAACAGTCGAATCCACTTGGACTAGAGCCTCCATATACATATCTTTTTCCTACAAAACTTTTAGCATAGTTTGCAACTTCTTGACCTTTACTAGATGATGATGTTGTTGTTTGTGTTGTTTCTTGTGTTTGACTTGTAGTTTGTTGTTGTGAATTATTTGCTCCGTGTTGTTTCTTTTCTTTGAGATGCACTTCTTGAAGTTGTTTCTATTTTTTTATCTGACACATACGATTTAAGAACATATCCTTCTTTATCGTCATACTTTATTTTATCCCATTCTCCGTTTTCTTCAAGTACTGTTATTTTTGTATTTTGATTAAATACTTTTATAATTTCTGAATCTGTATCTGGTTCTTCTCTAAAGTTAATTCCGCTAGTAGATATATATGCTGTTTTGTTTAAAGGTTCTTTGTTAGTTTCTTCTTTTTTTGTAGTTGTAGTATTGGTTGTTTCATTAGTTTTCTTTTCAAGTGTAGAAATTAACATCCAACCATTTTCATTTTCTGTAATAACATATACCCAATCATTCATTCTATCCATTATTGTAACGGTTTTGTCTTTCTCAATTTCACAAATAGTAATTGAATTTATTAATGGTCTTACATAAATTGCACTTTTTTCTTTTACTACTGCTTTATCTTGTATTTGTAACTCTTTGTTTTCTTCTTTTTCTTCTGTTACTTGATTTGTCTCTTGTACAGTGTTAGTTTCGGCAGTATTTTCTTCTACTTTTATATAATCTTTTTGTACATATCCTTTTATTCTATTATATTTTACTTTATACCAATCTCCACTTTGTTCTAATATTTCTACTTTTTCGTCGTCTGGTATAATTTCAAGAATAAGTGAATCATTAGATGCTGTTTTTCTTAGTTTTGCTTCCTCTGTAACTGTTCCTACATTTTCTGCAAGACTCACAATTGCCCCTACAATAAGAAATAATAGAATAATAATAGAAGTAAACCCTGCCTTTTTCAAGTTTGTCATTTTAATTACTCCTTTTTTAGATTTACTTCCCTATTATACTCTTTTTTTCCTCATCTGTCAAATTTTCTTGGAAACGCTTTTGGTTCTAAGTATTTACGCATTTTAATTTTCTTCTTCAGTTAAATCGCTTGATAATCCTAATACTCGCCCAATATATTCTTCTACATTAATTGTTTCACCCTTATATTCCATATAATATGTTGTAACACCTGCACTAACTGTTGAATAGCAACTATCTAAACTACACGGAATTAAGTTTTCTCCTAGATAACTATACACTCCATATTTATTTTCTTTTTTATCTTCATTTTCCTTTATTTTTCCTAATACTATTGCCTTATAATTTGGTATTACTAAAACACTATTTCCATTTACATTATTTGATGACCCAACAGTATATCCTAAATAATCAAATTCTAATGGTAAAATTATATTTCCTTTTATATCAAATAATCCCCATTTTTTATTTTGATATACTGGTATTGCATTTTCAAATAACACATAACTGTTTTTTATATTACCCTTGTCTATTTTAGTTGAATTTATTCCTATTTCGTCGTATTCTAAATGTATAATTGTTTCCCCTGTATCTCCTAAAATTCCATATTTATTACTATTCTTAACTAGGTAAAGGCCATTTTTTTTATCTATCATACTAATACTATCATATAAAAGATTTATTTTTGTATCACCTTGTGTTGTTATTATTCCTACTTTGTTTGAAGAATTTGATACATAAAATTCTTTTGCGTTTTCATTAAACTCTATAGTTTTATATCTAGAACCTATTTTTTCTTCATTTTTGCTATTTATTACTCCATATAGATTATTTCCACCTTTTACTACTAATAAATCATATAGTATTGCTTTTTGATTATTAAAGTTGTCATCTACTCCTTCGTATCCGTATTGCTTAAGTATTGTATTGTATTGTTCTACTAAATATGGAAGTGTAAATATCTGTAAAGTATTTGCATTTGCATCATATTGCACTTTTGAATTAAATCCTATTTGTAATCCCTCATATGAGCAGTATAACTTTCCATTTATATTAATGATTGGGTCTTGTATTGTATAATCTTCATAATCCTTTGAACCTTCTGGCGTTACCTTTGATATTTTATTTGAATTTAAGAAAAACGATGCAGTTTCTGTTTGACTATATACCCAACATTTGTTAGTATCTTCTGTATATAGTTTATATTCACCATTGTGTGCTTCATAACCTAAATATTGTGCAATTCCTTTTATATCTACATACGACTTATTTGATGTTGCATCAGTTACAATCATATCTTGTGATAAATTTACAAGCTGACCATCAATATATACTCTAAATACTGTTTGTTGTAAATACATTATTGTACAAATTATAGCTATAATTGCTATGAATATTAATACTATAAATATTAATACTATTCTTGAAAGTTTTTTGTTTTTGTTTTGCTCATTATCGTATTGCAAATTTCCCCCTTGTATTAGCATATTAATCCCCCTATCTAATTTATATATCCATATTTTTTATAAAACTCATCTCTAAAGTTTAATAAATTATCATTTTCTATTGATGTTCTAATTTTTTCCATAAAGCTTGTTAAAAATCTTAAATTATGAATTGATAGCAATCTAACTCCTAGTATTTCATTAGCTTTTACTAAATGCCTTATATATGCTCTTGTATAGTTCTTACAAGTATAGCAATCACATTCTGGGTCTAATGGTGTAAAATCTCTTTCATATGTAGCATTTCTTACTACCACTTTTCCATTCCAAGTCATAGCTGTACCATTTCTTGCAATTCTTGTAGGTAATACACAATCTCCCATATCAATTCCAGCAAGTACAGCTTCTAGTAAATAATCTGGTGTACCAATTCCCATCATATATCTTGGCTTATTTTCTGGCATAAGTGGTGTAGTATATCTTAAAATATCTAAATATTCTTCTTTTGGCTCTCCAATTGCTATTCCTCCTATAGCATAACCTGGTAAGTCTAAATCTATTAAACCTTCTACAGATTCTTTTCTTAAATCTTTGTAAAATCCACCTTGTATAATTCCAAATAATGCTTGCTTATCTGGGTATTGATGTGCTATTTTACATCTTTTTGCCCACCTTAAAGTTCTTTCCATTGATTGTTTTGTATATTCATATGTAGATGGATATGGACAACATTCATCAAATGCCATTATTATGTCTGCTCCTAATGAATTTTCTATTTCCATTACTTTTTCTGGCGAAAAGAAATGTTTACTTCCGTCTAAATGAGATTTAAATTCTACTCCCTCTTCTTCTATCGTTCTTAAATCTTTTAAACTAAAAACTTGAAATCCTCCGCTATCTGTTAATATTGGTTTGTTCCACCTCATAAAATTATGAAGACCACCCGCTTCTTCTACTAATTTATGACCTGGTCGTAAGTATAAATGATAAGTATTAGCTAGAATAATTTGTGCTTTCACTTCGTTTTCTAATTCTTCTGGTGTCATAGATTTTACAGTTGCTTGTGTACCAACTGGCATAAATATCGGCGTTTGTATATCTCCGTGAGGTGTGTGTATAACACCTCGTCTTGCGCCGTGTTTGTTTACATTCGTGTATTAATTCATATGTTACTGCTGGCATTTTTTTCTCCTTTATTCTATGGTAAATTTTGTTTGGTCCATTTTATAATTTGTTTGAATTTCTGCATCTGTTAATGCTCTATCATATATACGTATTGCATATATTTTTCCTTTGAAAAATCCTCCGTTAGAAGAACTTCCATTTGGATTTGCTCCTATAGCCATAATTGTATTGCTATGTGGTGCACCTAATGCACCTGTTCCTGTGGCAGTTACTTTTTCCCCGTTTTCATATAAGCAAAGTGTAGTTCCATCATAGCTACCTGATAATGAATATTTTTTATGTGCTTCTATTTGCTTTGTTGATATTGCTGAACAATAGTTACTTCCTATATATGCTGTAAATTTATTATATGGTGTTGACCCCGCTACTAAATAATTAGATAAACCATAGCCACCTGTTTCAAAATTACAACAAATTGTTTCTTCTTGACTTGTTGGCACTTCGTCATATTCAACTACTGCTTCTATTGTTACTGTTGAATAGTTTAGTTCTTTAAGTGCCACCCAGTCACTATCTCCATCAAATTGTAAAGCATCTCCAACTACAGTTGCTCCATTTATTGTTGCATCGTTTTCATTTCCACTTAAATCTTTTAAAATATTATTTTGTACTGTTTTTGCATTACTAAAGTCATAGTTTACTCGTAAACCTGTTTTTACATATTTTTCTTTTTTTAATAAAGTTTCATAAACATCGTTTATATTATTTACATCTTTTTCGTATATTCTTTTTATTTCACTATCTCCTTCTATTTGGCTACTTTCTAGGTTCGAACTTAAAACATACATTCCTACTAAATAAAGTGTAAAAAATAACATTGCTATTAGCACAAATAGAGTTATAGAGCCTTTTTCTTGCTTAATAATTTTCATCTTTAGCCTCCATATTAAACATATATTTAATACCTTAATTATAAATGATGTCTATATTTTATTCAAGTAATTATTGCAATTTTTTCTACTATTATTATTAAAAAAATTTGACATCCATTTTACTCTTTCTTGATGTAATTTTCTTGCAAAATTTTCTCCTTCATCTATATTGTATTTTTGCTTTATATATTTGCCATTAATTGTACTAATGCAATTTTTCCCTATATTTTCAAATTCTATATCTTCTAATTTTGTATTTCTTGTGCTACATTTATCGGCTATAACTACCACTTGTAAACCTTCTAATCCTAGTTTAGTTTTTGAAATTCTTTCTATAAACTGTACTTTTTTTGCATTTGTCATATTAAAAAAGATTCCACCCTTCATATGCTCTTTTGCCGATACTTTTCCATAGGCTATCCATTTTTTTGGAACTCCTATTCTATTTCCTAACTGCCCTACAAGTTCTACTCCTTTTTCATCGTGACCATAGTGATGTGGATACATACTTTTAGGTGTTAATCCTTTTCCTAAATCGTGTACTAAACACGCAAAACGAACTGCTAAGTCGTTTGTTAGTTCAGTAGATTTATCTAAAACTTTCATTGTATGGTTATATGCATCTCCTTCTGGATGATATTCTTTTGCTTGTTCAACTCCTATTAAATTATTTATTTCTTTAAAATGTACATCTAAAACATCTGCTTTTCTTAGTGCATTAAAAAATAGAGACGGTTCTTCTGTTTGTAGTGCTTTTTCTAATTCACAAAATACTCTTTCTTTAGATAAAGTTTTTAATTCTTCTTTTAATATATGCATTAATTCTAACGTTTCTTTTTCAATTGAAAACTTTGTACTTGCTGAAATTCTTGCAACTCTGTATACTCTTAGTGGGTCTTCTTTAAAAGCAATTGATGTTTTCCTTATTATTTTATTTTTTATATCTTGTATTCCATTAAATGGGTCTATTATTTCATTTGTTAAAACATCTTTTGCTATTGAATTTATAGTAATGTCACGTCTTAGTAAGTCCTCTTGTATAGTTATATTTTTATTTGTTTCTATCCTAAATTCTTTATGACCTAAACCGGTTTTTATTTCTTTTCTTGCTAAAGCAAATTCAACAGAATCTATGCAAAATATAGGAAAATGCTTCCCTTGTATTTTTGCTTCGGGAAACATTTCTTTAAATTCATTTTCACTAATTCCTGTAACGCAATAATCTTTATCGTATATTTTTCTACCAATTATTTCATCTCTAATTGCTCCTCCTACTAAGTATAATCTACCACCCTTTTTTTCAATTTTTTTTGCTATACTAATAATGTCCATAAACTCTCCTTAATTTTTATTATTTACTTTTTTTCTATAATATATTAAATATATTATAAATGCAAGCACTGAAATAGCAGATATAATATAGCTTGCTTTTTCTAATTTTGTTCCTGTATATGTTAAACTAATTTGTCCATCTTTTATTTCTTCTGGTAAACTTATTTGTACAAAGCCATTATCTGATTCTCTTGTTTTAAGTTCTACCGTTTTTTCTTCATTTGTTATAGTTACTGTGTATCCTGGAAAGAAAATGTATGGTAGCTCTAATATTGTGTTTGGTTTTGTATTATTTATATAAAAAGTTAAGTTTAAGCCTTGTTTTGTTTCATTTTCAATTTCTGTATTACCTTGTAATATATATACTTTATCTTCTCTTTGACTAATATATCCAAATTGTTCACCATCAATTGTTCGTTTTGTTTTATACGGTAAATAGTCTCTGTTTACTTGGAAATGTGTAATAACTGGATTATTCCTTACATATTCTTCAGTTCCAGCATCAACTTTATCTGTTGTTAATTCATATTTATTTAATTTTAATATGGTAGATGCCATTATTGCTAGTATTATCCATAGGTATACAACTTTTTGTATATCTTTTATTTTTATATTTTTTATTAAATAATATACATTCATTGCCATAACTGGTGCTAAGAAAAACATTGCAAATCCTATTAGTCTCCATACGAATTGAATTTCAGTAAGTACTAATGGCATATTTTTCCACGGAAATATTTTTAAACACATTAATAAACATATTATACCTAATATAAAATTAAATATATAAAATTTTTTATAGTTCTTATCTATATATTTCCACGAGAATATTCCTATAAATAACATAACAAATGTTGGTATTCCTAATATAAATGAAACTCCATCTTCTTCTATGTCTTTTATAAATTGTATTGCTTTAAGTGTAGTTTCTTGAACCATATCTGGTGTTGTTCTCATTCCCTCTGGATAAAAAATTAAATAATGTGCTTGCGTTTCAAATTCTATAAGTGGAATAATAAAAAATGCGGAAATTAGTAATATAAATATTACGTTTATTATACATTTTATTATTATATCCTTTTTTAAGAATTTTTTAAAATTGCATATAACATATATTGCACAAAATAGTGCCGTATATATTGTTGTAATTGTGTGTGATAGCAATATTCCTATTGCACCTATTGCAATATAATAATGCTTTTTCTTATTTCCATTTATTAAATTGTATAGGCCTTGAAATACTATAGGTATAAAGGCATACGCTGTAAATTCTCCAATGGCAAATCGTGTAAATATCATTTCTAAATGATATGGTGCTAGCATATATATAATACCTGCTAAAAACGATATCCATTTGTTTTTTGTTACTTCATTTATAAAGTTATACATAAATATACCAGATAATATTATGCTTAAGCTTGTAAATAGCTTTATTCCTATATGAAACGTATTTGTAAATATACCTAATATGTATGGAATGTATGTTACAAGTGGCGGATAGAATGCTACCATAGTATATCCAAAGTTTCTACAAAAGAATGGTGTTATTAGATATGGAAAACTGCTATTTTCTATTGATAAATTTAATGATATTATTCTAAATAAATGTATTTGCCCATCGTCTAAATTTATTATATTTGTGTATATTAATGGCATTGATACTAGTATTCCTATTATTGATAATATAATGTATGGAAAGTATTTATTTTGTTCTATTTTCTGTAATATCTTTTTCATATGTACTTCTCCTCATTTTATGTAATGTTTTGTATATACTATCAAACTTTAATTTTTTTTTCAATATCTTTTGTTTTAAAACTTGCTTGACATATTTTTTATTTAAGAATATACTTTACTTACATTATAGAAGTACTAAAAAATAAAATAAGCAAGGAGGTTTTATTAATGGACGGTTTATTAGAAATCAGATGGCACGGTCGAGGCGGTCAAGGTGCAAAAACAGCTTCGTTATTACTTGCTGATGCTGCATTTAATACTGGAAAATATATTCAAGGTTTTCCTGAGTATGGGCCTGAAAGAATGGGTGCTCCTATTACTGCTTACAATCGTATAAGTAGTTCCCCTATTACAATTCATTCTAACATTTATGAGCCAGATTATGTTGTTGTTGTAGATGACACTTTACTTGAAGCTGTTGATGTTACGGCTGGCTTGAAAAAAACAGGAGCAATTGTTATTAATACTACAAAAGATGCCGAATATTTAAAAAGTGTTTTGAAAGGTTACGAAGGAGATATTTATACCATAGATGCAAGAGAAATCTCTATTAATGCACTTGGTAAATATTTTCCAAATACTCCAATGCTTGCAGCAATTGTAAAAGTTAGTGGAATTATGTCTGATAAAGAGTTATTAGATGATATGGAAGGGTCTTTTAAACACAAGTTTGCAAAAAAACCTGAAGTAATTAGTGGAAATATGAAAGCCTTAGAAATGGCTTTAGATAAAGTAACAAAGATAAACTAGAAAGAAAGGAGTTAATTTAATTATGACTAGTGATAAATTAAACCCTCGGAACACCTTGGCAAGAATTAACTGAAGGTGGAAATATTTATGAGGCAGGAAATGCATTGGAATTTAAAACTGGTGACTGGAGAAGTGTAAAGCCAATATTTTTAAGCGACAAGTGTAAACAATGTGGTTTATGTTTTCCTGTTTGCCCTGATGATGCTATTCCTGTTAATAAAGAACAAAAAAGAGAAGATTTTAATTATGATTATTGTAAAGGATGTGGCGTTTGTTCAAAAGTATGCCCATTCGGTGCTATTGAAATGAAATAAATAAAAGTCCTTTTAGGACAAGAAAGGAAGTAAAAAATGAGTATAAGAGAACGTTTAAGTGGTAATGAGGCTTGTGCTATTGCTATGAAACAAATTAATCCAGATGTTGTTGCAGCTTTCCCTATTACACCTTCAACAGAAATTCCTCAGTATTTCTCTACTTTTGTTAGTAATGGAGCTGTAGATACAGAATTTGTTGCTGTTGAAAGTGAACACAGTGCTATGAGTGCTTGTGTTGGTGCAGAAGCCGCTGGTGGAAGGGCAATGACTGCTACAAGTGCTAATGGTTTATCTTTTATGTGGGAAATGATTTATATTGCTTCTTCTATGAGGTTACCTATTGTTATGTCACTTGTAAATCGTGCTGTTTCTGGTCCTTTAAATATACATAACGACCATTCTGATGCTATGGGAGTTAGAGATGCTGGTTGGATTATGTTATTTTCTGAAAATAATCAAGAAGCATATGATAATTTAATTATGGCACATAGAATTGCTGAAAATGAAAATGTTATGCTACCTTTAATGGTATGCCAAGATGGATTTATTACATCTCATTCAATTGAAAATATTGAATTAATTGAGGATGATGTTGTAAAAGATTTTGTTGGTAAATATGAACCTAAACATTATTTATTAAATGATAAAGAACCTGTTTCTATGGGACCTTTAGATTTGCAAAGTTATTTATTTGAGCATAAGAAACAACAATCTCAAGCTATGTATAATGCAAAACAAGTTATATTAGATGTAGCAAAAGAGTTTGAAAAAATTACTGGTAGAAAATATTCTTTTTTTGAAGAATATAAATTAGAGGATGCTGAAATTGCAATTGTTTGTATGAATTCTACTGCTGGTACAACAAAATTTGTAGTAGATAATTTAAGAAAAAATGGCGTAAAGGCTGGTCTTTTAAAGCTTCGTGTATTTAGACCTTTCCCTGCAGAAGAAATTGCAAAAGCTCTTTCACATTTAAAAGCTATTGCTGTACTTGATAAATCTGATTCTTTAAATGCTACTGGTGGTGCATTATTTACTGATGTTACTTCAGGTTTATATACAAATAATGTTCAAGTTCCTACTTTAAGTTACATTTATGGAATTGGTGGTAGAGATACTAAGGCTTCTGATATTGAGTCTGTATTTGAAGATTTATCTAATGTTGTAAGTAGTGGAAAACTTGATAATCCATACCGCTATTTAGGATTAAGAGGTTAAGAAAGGAGTTGGAAATAATGGCATATAATGTAAAGGAAATTATTGCTAATAAGCCTTCTAGGTTTACAGCTGGTCATAGAATGTGTGCTGGATGTGGTGCACCTGTTGTTGCAAGACACGTTATGCGTGCTTTAAAGGAAGATGACAATGCTGTTGTTGCTTGTGCTACTGGTTGTATGGAAGTTTCTACTTTTATTTATCCATATACAGCTTGGACAGATTCTTTTATACATACAGCTTTTGAAAATGCGGCATCTACTTTATCTGGTGTAGAGGCGTGTTATAAATCTATGAAAAAGCAAGGAAAATTACCAGATGAAAAAAATACTAAGTTTATTGCATTTGGTGGTGACGGTGGTACTTATGATATTGGTATTCAATCTCTTTCTGGTGCTATGGAAAGAGGTCACGATATGGTATATGTTTGTTATGATAATGGAGCATATATGAATACTGGTATTCAACGTTCTAGCGCAACTCCTAAATATGCAGATACAACTACTAGCCCTGCTGGAAGTGTTATCCCTGGTAAAATGCAGTCT
>CANRAM010000013.1 GCA_947628605.1 uncultured Clostridia bacterium
AATTTAAAAATGTTATTTAAATACATAGCATTAAACTTTAAAAGCTATGATATAACGAATATTTTATTAAAAAAATTAATAAAATAAAAAAAGAATTATGAAGTCCAGCCCTGAGGTTTTAAGTTTTCTTTTATCGCTTAAAAAAGAAGCTAGGGAACTCGAACAATTCCCTAGTCTTTTTTTTGCGCTATTTGAATGTAGAAGCCAAATAAAAAACGAATATAAATGAATTTTCTTATAGAAATCTTACATATTTTTTACCATATTGGAAAATACTATTAAAAAATTTATTAATATGGAGAAATGTTATGAATGTAAAAATTTTTCAAAAGATACAAAATTTATTCGAATACAAAGAACCAAACAACTATGACTTTACCATTCCAGAAAACTCTAGCAATCAAACCAAAAACGACATATCTTATGAAGATGAAAATAAAACTCGGTCCAAATATGGGAGTTCAAAAAAACATCTTCCCTTCTATAAATGTAAACTTAGAATATATGAAAGTTCGTTATAATGCTCTTATAAATAGCGATGTCGTAATAAGAGAATTTACTTTAACCGCAAGAAATAAACAATACAATGCCTTTTTACTTTACATTGATGGGATGATAGATTCTAATCAATTAAATGACTTTGTTTTAAAACCTTTAATGTTAAAAAATAAAGCAAATGCTTTTGACGGAAATGAAAATCAAATTGTTTCTGAAGCTATTACAAATAATATTAGTGTACGAAGAATAAAAAAATTTAATTTATTAGACTATATATATAACAATTTAATGCCACAAAATAATGTAAAAAAAGTAAAAGAATTTGATGAGTTAGTTTCTGGAATTAATTCTGGAAACTGTGCATTATTTATAGATACATTAGATACGGCATTCAATATAGACATAAAAGGCTTTAAACAAAGAAGTATAGATAAACCAGAAAATGAAACAGTTATAAGAGGCTCTCAAGAAGCTTTTACCGAAACAATTCGTACTAATACTTCATTAATTAGAAGATTTGTAAATAACGAAAATTTAATTATTGAAAATATACAGGTTGGTAAATTAAGCAAAACTCAATGTGCTGTTTGCTATATGAAAAACATAGCAAACAATGAACTTGTAGGAGAAGTAAAATATAGGTTAAATAACTTAGATATAGATTACTTAATATCTTCACGGTCAGTTAGAACAACTTATAGAAGACAATGGTAAATTCAGCTTACCTCAATTAATATCAACAGAAAGACCAGACAAAGCAACAAATTACTTACTAGAAGGTAGAGTTGTTATTATCGTTAATGGAAGTCCTTACTCTTTAATAGCACCAGGAACATTTATAGACTTCATAACATCACCTGAAGATTTAAATTTAAAATATCAATTCGCAAATTTACTAAAAATAGTGCGTATATTTGCTGTTTTGTTAACACTACTGCTACCCGGTGTATATATTGCAATAACCAACTTTCACCAAGAACTTATTCCAACAGAACTTTTATTTGCAATTGTAGCCTCACGTGAAGCCGTACCATTTCCAATAATATTTGAAATTATACTAATGGAATTTTCTTTTGAACTAATACGTGAAGCCGGCTTGCGTGTTCCGTCTCCCATTGGTCCTACACTTGGAATAGTTGGAGCATTAATACTAGGTCAAGCAGCCGTTGAAGCAAGTATAGTTAGCCCTGTTCTTATTATAATAGTTGCAATAACAGGTATTGCCTCGTTTGCCATACCAGACTTCTCACTTGGCTTTCACTGTAGAATAACACGTTTTATTTACATCATCTTAGGTTACACACTTGGTTTTTTAGGCATAGGTATAGGTTTATTTTGCCATTTTCTAATACTTACTACAATAAAATCATTCGGCTTTCCTTACTTACAACCATATGCACCAGTAACAAATAACTTTAAAGGATTACTTCTTTCTCCAGCTTGGAAAAGAGAATATAGAGCCGATTTTCTAAACACAAAAAGACCTAAAAAACAAAACAAAATTAGTATGAGTTGGAAATATCCAAACAAATAGGAGGTTATATGAACTTATCAAAAATTGGTAGTATTGAAGCCATTGCATTAATCGTTGTAGTAATGTTAAACCACATCATTTTAAATATGCCCCAAACTTTAATTGACCTTTGTGGTAATTCTATACCCATTAATATTATATTTGTTAGTATATTAGCTTTCATTTTTCTATACTTTGTTATTAAATTATTCAAAGCTTTTCCAAATTCTGATATATTAGACATATCAGAGTTTTTGGGAGGTAATATTTTTAAAACAATAGTTGGAATTTTATTTATTATGTACTTTTCTATAATATGTGGTACTCAAATTAGAAATTTTTGCGAAATTTTAAAAATTGTATATTTTCCAAAATTTCCTATATACACATTAATTTTAATATTCCTAGCAATAGCTCTTATAGCAAATAAATTTGGGTCACACACAATTATAAAAAGCAATTTAATAATTGTTGCAATTGCTATGCTAAACTTACTAATTGCATTTTTTTGTGCATCCCCTATTTTTACATTAGAAAAAATTTATCCAATATTTGGTTTTGGTGCTAAAGAAACATTTTTCTCACGGTATGACTAATATATTTGCCTTTACAGGAATTGCATATGTATACTTTCTACAACCAATGCTTAGCACATCAAAACACTATAAAACTATAAGCTTTATATCTATAGGAATATCAAGTATATATTTATTATTAGCTGTATCCTGCTTATTGTTTTCATATGCAAATATATTATCCTTAAATGAAATATCGCCAATATACTTCTTAGTAAGAGGTGCAGACTTTGGAAAATTTATTCAAAGACCGGATGCTATATTCTTTTTAGGTTGGATACTTAGCCTTATTTCATATGCAAGTGTTACTGTATTATTTATAAGCAGAATATTTAAAAAAATAGGCAATTTAAGCGCTAGATTTCCTACTTGCTATATTGCTTGCACCCTTATTTTTATAGCATCTATGTTACCCAAAAGAATGGTTGAAATACGTTTTATAGAAAATGTATTTTATAAATATTCTACCATAATTTTAGTATTCATTGTATCATTCCTAATATTACTTTTTGCAAACTTAAAACACATAAAAATGAATACTATGCAAAACAAGGAGAGTGATTTACAAAATGAATAAAAACTTAAAAAAATATGTTGTACTTATTTTAATTTTAACAATTTCTGTATTTTCACTTTCTGGTTGCTACAAAATATATAATATAGATAATTTAGCATATGCTGTTGCAATTGGTTTTGATGTTGGTCAAGAAAATAAAATAAAACTTAGCTTTCAACTTTCTGTTCCTGGTGGTTCTTCAGAAGGTGGTTCATCTTCTCAATCTGATGATACCATAATTAACACAATTGAATGCTCTAACTTAGATTCAGGCATTAATCTGCTAAATAGCTACATTAGTAAAGAATTAAATCTTTCACATTGTAAAGTTATTGTATTTTCAGAAGAATTTGCTTACAAGGGAATTTCAGAAACACTATATAGCTTAATGAATAATATACAAATTCGTCCAGATTCTAATATAATTATTAGTAGATGTAATGCACAGTATTTTTTAAGTAGTTCAAAATCAAAGTTAGAAAAACTTTCAGCAAGATATTATGAAGTAGCACCAAGCTCTAGTGATTACACTGGATATACTGAAGATATTACCCTTAGTAAATTTTTTGCAAACTATACCAATAGCTTTTCACAATGTTATGGTATACTAGGTGGTGTTAATATGAAAGAAACTCAAGACCATAACAATACTGAAACCAGTAGCCAAAAAGATTCTAACAATAAAGCTAGCGAAGCATTAATAAGTAACAAAGACGATAATGCAACAATTGAAAATATGGGGCTTGCAGTTTTTAAAGCCGATAAATTGGTTGGCGAATTAAGTGGTATTGAAACAGCTTGTCATCAAATTATTACAAATAAGCTTAATATTTGCAATGTAGTAATAGCAAGTCCTTTCGAAGAAGGAAAAAATATTAGCCTACGAATTCGTTTAAAAAATAAAACAAAAAATAAAGTTACACTTACCGATACTGGCCCATATATAGCTTGTAAAATAGACTTAGAAGCTAGAATTCTAACAATGGATGAAAATGAAAATTTCTTAGAACCTGAAAAGGTTGAATTAATAGAAAAATACACAAGTGACTATATGAAACATTCAATAAATGAATACCTATATAAAGTATGCAAAGAATTTAATAGTGATATCGACGGTTTCGGTAAATATGTATCTAAAAATTTCTTAACTTGGCAAGATTGGCTAAATTACAATTGGCTAGATAACTATGCTAATGCATTTTTTGATGTTTCAGTAAACACCACTGTAAAATCTGGTTATATATTAATGGAAACATAAAATATAAGCACTTTTTAAAATATATGGGGGTAAATAAAATATCCCCCTCTCTTTCTAAGCAATGCTAAAAAAATAGGAGGTTTTTAGTTTGATTATTTTAATTGTTATATTAAGTATATATATTTTTCTTAAAACATTTTTTTATGGTATATTTGAATATAAAGAAAAAAGCAACAAGATAGCAGGTACATCCATTATAATACTTTCAATTATATGTCTAATTGCTCCCACTCTTGTTGTACTTTATTCAGCATAATATGTAATTTTTATAGTATAACATCTCTTTTTAAAAGTTCGTTATGTATTTTGCCTGTTCCAATAAATTTGCCGTTAATATCTTTTATTTTGTATACATCATCTTCAAAATTCTTTTTTAGTTTTACACCATTCAAAAACAACTCTAATTCTTTATTATTAAGAGTTATATATGACTTCTTTTCTAATAACATTTCAAATGTTATTAGATGTTTATTCAAAAATTCAATATCATCCTTGTTTGCTTCTAATTCATTAATTGTAATAGCATTTTCTTTATTAAACTCTCCAACCTGCAATCTATCTAAGTCTTTCATACATCCTATTGTTCCCAATGCTTTTGCAATATCCTCACACAAAGTTCTAATATAAGTTCCTTTTGAGCATTTAACCGTAAACACAATTTCATCTTTTTCATCATTTATATTATTCAAAAATATATCGTAGATTTGTATTTGTCTTGGCTTAACTTCAACCGTTTTACCTTGTCTTGCATACTCATATAACTTCTTGCCATTTACTTTAATAGCTGAATACATTGGTGGATACTGCGTTCTTATTCCTTTAAATGTTTGCAATACCTCTTCAACTTTTTCATTTGATATTTGTTCTTTATTCACATTTTCTTTTTGTATTACATTCCCTACTATATCAAGTGTATCTGTTTTTATTCCTAGCTTTAGAGTAGCCTTATATTCTTTATTATGCTCAATTAAATACTTAGATAATTTAGTTCCTTTTCCAATTAACAAAGGCAAAACTCCAGTTGCATTTGGGTCTAATGTTCCCGTATGCCCTACCTTTTCTCCCAGTATTTTTTTTACATTTGCTACTACATCGTGAGATGTATAATCTTTTTGCTTATTTATTAATAATACTCCATTCATTTTTTTAAATAATTTTTCACTTCACTTATAATCTTTTCTTTTGCCTCTTCAAGTGGCAAGTGAATAGAACATCCGTGCCGCACGGATATGACCTCCACCACCAAACATCATACAAACATCAGATACATTCACATATTCATTTGAACGTAATGAACCTTTAAAAAATCCGTCTGCCTCTCTTAATAGAATTGAAACCTCTACTCCTTCTATAGTTCTTCCAATATCTACCAAACCATCGTGGTCACCGTTTTTTGCACCAACCTTTTCTTCATCCTCTTTTGTAATATATGTAAATGCAATTTTTCCGTCTTCTAATAATTCTAACCTATTAATAGCAATTTTGGTAAGAGCAAAATTACCTTTTGTTCTTATTTCTAATACTTTTCTATATACTTCTGATACATTTACTCCTATGCTTAATAACCACGATGTAAACTCGAACGTTTCTTTAGAAGTTCCTGAATATTTAAAGCCTCCTGTATCAGTAATAATACCAGTTAATAAACAAGTTCCTATTTCTTTATCTATGCTAACCTCTAAAAACTCTAGTACTAATATTAAAATTTGACAACACGCTGGTGCATCTGGGTTTACAAAATTATAATCTGCAAACATTTTATTACTTCCGTGGTGGTCTATATTAATTGTTACTTTAGCATCTTCAAAATATTTACTGAATCCATTTAATCTTTTTATATCTGCTGCATCTAAGGCAATTGCTAAATCGTATTGCACAACGTCTGTTTCTTTTTTTATTTTATCTGCATTTTTAAGAAAATTAAATGTTTCAGGATATTCTGGTATTATTACATCAACCTCTTTATTCATTTGCTTTAATGAATTGTACATAGCAAGCGAACTACCTATTGCATCTCCATCTGGTGACTCGTGAGTTAAAATTACAATTTTATTTGCTTTTTGTATTTCTTCTTTTATATCATCTAAAGTCATTATTCTTCTCCTTTATCTACTTTTATATCTTTCATTATATCTTTTAAAATAGAATCTATCTTTGCACCATATTCTATAGAGTCATCTAATTCAAATATTAATTCTGGTGTAATTCTTAAATTAATTCTTTTTGCTATCTCTGTTCTAATAAAACCAGCCGATTTTTTTAACCCTGCTAAAGTTTCTTTAATATTTTTTGAGTTTAATATACTAACATATATTTTGGCATATTTTAAGTCTGGAGTAATTTTAGCTTTAGTTACACTTATTAAACCTGTTATATTAGGATTAGATAGTTCATAATTAATTATATGACTTATCTCCTTTTTTAATTCCTCGTTAATCCTTTCAAATCTAGTATTATTTTTAGGCATACTTTTCTTGCCTCCTTTTATTTCTTAATTATTTCTTTACTTCTTCCATTACATACACTTCAAGTGTATCTCCTTCGCTAATATCATTATAATCCTCTATTTGAAGACCACATTCATAGCCTTTTGCAACTTCTTTAGCATCATCCTTAAATCTTTTCAAAGAAATTAGTTTTCCATCGTGAATAACTACATTATCTCTTATAACTCTTATTCCTGCATTTCTTGCTACTTTACCATCTAATACATAGCATCCTGCTATAGTTCCTACTCCACTTACCTTAAATGTTTGCCTTATTTCTGCTGTTCCAATTACTTTTTCTTCATATACTGGGTCTAACATTCCTTTCATTGCAGATTCTACATCTTCAATTGCTTGGTAAATAACTGAGTATTGTTTTATTTCTACTTCTTCTTTTTTTGCTACTTCTTTTGCAATTGGGTCTGGTCTTACATTAAATGCTATAATAATTGCATTTGATACTTTTGCAAGAATTACATCAGATTCTGTTACACCACCAACTCCTGCGTGAATTACTTTTACTTGAACTTCATCATTGGTTAATTTTTCTAGGCTTTGTGTTACTGCTTCTACTGAACCTTGAACATCTGCTTTTATAATTAAATTCAATTGTTTTAGTGTTCCTTTTTCAATTTGGTTAAATAAATCTGTTAATGTTACTCTTGAAGTAGCATTAATTGATTTTTCTCTTTGAGTTCTCTTTCTTCTTTCAATTAAATGTTTCGCTGTTTTTTCATCTTTTACTTCGTAGAATGTATCTCCCGCTTCTGGAACATCAGTTAACCCTATTATTTCAACTGGAGTTGAAGGCCCAGCTTTTTTCACTTTCTTTCCTTTATCATCAGTCATTGCTCTAATTCTACCAATTGTAGAACCAACTACAATTGTATCTCCAACATCTAAAGTTCCACGTTGTACTAACATAGTTACAACAGCACCTCTTGCTTTATCAAGTCTTGCTTCAATAACAGTACCTTTGGCTTGTTTATTTGGATTTGCTTTTAATTCTTTTACATCTGCAACAAGTAAAACCATTTCTAATAATGTATCTATATTAATTTTCTTCTTTGCTGAAATTTCAACAAATATTGTGTCTCCTCCCCATTCTTCTGGCACTAAATCGTATTTCATAAGTTCTTGTTTAACTTTTTCAGGATTTGCACCTTCTACATCAATTTTATTTAAGGCTACAATAATTGGTATTCCAGCTGCTTTTGCGTGGTTAATAGCTTCTACAGTTTGAGGCATTACACCATCATTTGCTGCAACAACTAAAATTGCAATATCTGTTACTTGTGCTCCTCTTGCTCTCATACTAGTAAATGCTTCGTGACCTGGTGTATCTAAGAAAGTAATTTCTCTATCGTTAATTTTTACTTTGTATGCACCAATATGTTGGGTAATCCCTCCAGCTTCACCTTCTATTACGTTTGTTTGTCTTACTGCATCTAGTAATGATGTTTTTCCGTGGTCTACGTGACCCATTACAACAACTACTGGTGGTCTTGGTTTTAATTCAGATTCTTTATCTTCAGTATCATCAAAAAGTATATCCTCTTCTGTTATTGTTTCTTTCTTAATAGCTGTTATTCCATATTCTTCTGCTATTAAAAATGCTGTATCAAAGTCAATTTCATTATTAATTGTTGCAAGAACACCTAAACTTAATAATTTTTTAATAACATCACCAGCTTGTTTTTTCATTTCTTGAGCTAAATCTTTTACCGTTATTGGGTCTGGTATTGTAATTTCTGTTAATTCAAATATTTTTTGTTTAACTCTTTCTTCGTGTTTATTTATTCTTTTCTTGTTCTTTTTTCCTCTTTGTGTAGTTAAATCATAAAAGTCTAACATACCACCGTCTTGTTCATCAAACATATTAGAAAGTCTATCTCTTTGTTTTAAACTCTTTAATTTATCCTCATCAAAACTATTATCTGCTCTTCTTTGTTTTTGGTTTCTTTTACCTTTATTTTCTTCAAAACGATTTTGTTTTTGTTTATCAATAGATTTATTGTATTCTCTAACAACTTCTTTTTCAACAACATCTGTCATAATGTTCTTTATGTTCTTTTCTATTCCTTTTTCATCTAATGGTCTTTTTGTGTATCCGTCGTTATTTTTATAATTATTTCGTTGATTATTATAATTATTTTTTCCACCAAAATTACCATTTTGATTATTTTTAAAGCCATTTTTTGATTGATTATTAAAGTTATTTGAATTATTGTAATTTGAATAACCATTTCTTTGTTGATTTTTATTATATCCATTATTTTTATAATTATTTCTTGGTTGGTTGTTAAAGTTATTTTGATTATTAGTTGTGTTTTTATTGTAGTTCATAGACACTCCTTGATTGTTGCTTCTATAATTATTTTGTTGATTATTTTCTTTTACTGGTTCTTGAGTTATTTTTGTTTCATTTTTTGGTTGTTCAATTACATTTTCTGTTTTTTCACTTTGTTCTTTTATAGCAGTATCCCCCATTTTCATACTATTTTCATTTTGATTTTTCTTATTTTCTACCGTTTGTTCACTTGTATTACTTACTTGTTTTTCTTCTTGGTTATTTGGTTTTACTTCATCATTTTTTATAGTTTCATTAATCTTCTCTTTTTCTGTATTTCGTTTTTCTTCTTTAACTTCTTTATTTTCTTCTTTTTTTTCTGTTTTTAATCCAAATAATTCACTAACTGTTAATGGCTTTGTTGGCTTATTTCTATAAACAATATTATAGTCTTTATTTGCTTTTCTTTCTACAAAACCAACTTGCTTATTATGTTCTTCTATTTTCTTTTTATTTTCTTGTTCTTCTCTTCTTGCTATTTCGTCGTCAGATATAATTACTTCCCTTCTTATTATAACTGGTGTTTCTTTATTTTCTTTTTTATTTTTCTTTTCCATTGAATTTGCAACTTCTTTCTTATTTTTCTTTTTAGCTTCTTCATTGTCTTTTTTTACTCTTTCTTCTATTCTTTTAGCTTCTTCTTCATTTATAGAGCTTAAGTGATTTTTTACTTCTATGCCTATCTTCTTTGCTATTTCAATAATTTCCTTACTGGTTAAATTAAGCTTTTTTGCTATTTCGTGTATCTTTATTTTCCCCAATAATTTCACCCCCATTAATTATTTTCTCTATTTGGTTTGCAAAGTTTATATTTTTTATTCCTATAACAGCTTTATTATTCTTTCCAATAGCCTTGCTTAGTTCTTCTATAGTACTAAAAAAGCAAATTTTTACATTATTATTTTTACATATAAATTCTAAATTTCTTTTTGTTCTATCTGCTGAATCTTCTGCTACTATTATTAATTTTACTTTTCTTTTATTTATTAAGTCAATGCAAGACTCTGTACCGAAACATATTGCTCCTGCTTTTGTACATAAACCTAAAAGGCCTAAAACTTTTTTACTATTCTCCAATAATTACACCTCTTAATTTTTGATAAATCTCGTCATCTATTTTTGTTTCAAATATTTTGTCTATTCTTTTACTTTTCATTGCTTTTTCTAAGCATTTTATATCATCACATAAATAGGCTCCTCTACCTGGCATTTTACCTGTTTTGTCTATGCTTATTTCTCCTTCTTTATTTTTAACTATTCTAATAAAATCTTTTTTATCTTTTTTTATATTACATCCCATACACGTTCTTTGTGGCATTTTTTTCATAATAGATTTGCCTCCTTTTTTATGTAAGTATTTACATTTCTGTCATATTTTTAATTACTTCTCTAAATTGAGATTCTGATTTTATATCTATTTTCCAGTTTGTTAATTTTGCTGCTAGTCTTGCATTTTGACCTGATTTACCAATTGCTAACGATAATTGGTCGTCTGGCACAATTACTTGTGCAAATTTTTCTTCTTCTTTTATATCTACAGCTAGAACCTGTGCTGGTAATAATGCTGAGGCAATGTATATTGATGGGTCTTTGTTCCATTCTATTACATCTATTTTTTCTCCATTTAGTTCATTAATAATATTTTGTATTCTAACTCCTTTTTGACCAACACACGAACCAACTGGGTCTATGTTCTCGTTATTTGAATATACTGCTACTTTGCTTCTATATCCTGGGTCACGTGATACACTTTTTATTTCAATAAGACCTTCATATATTTCTGGTATTTCAAATTCAAAAAGTTTTCTAACAAAATCTGGACATGCTCTTGATACTATTACTTGTGGTACTCCTTTTAAACCTTTTACTACATCTTGTACATATCCTCTAATTTTGTCGTTTACTTGATAATTTTCTGTAGGTATTTGTTCTTTTACTGGCATTATTCCTTCTAATTTTCCTAAGTCCATAACTACTATTTTTGAATCTGCTTTTTGAATAATTCCTGAAACTATTTCTCCTTTTCTATCGTTAAATTCTGAGTATACTATTTCTCTTTCTGCTTCTCTTAGTTTTTGAATAATTACTTGTTTTGCTGTTTGTGCTGCAATTCTTCCAAAGTCCTTTGGTATCATTTCTATATCTACTTGGTCTCCTATTTCTAGTTTTTTACTTATTTTTGTTGCTTCTTCAAGACTTATTTGTAATTTTGAATCTTCTACTATTTCTACTACTTCTTTTACTGCGTATAAATGTGCTGCTCCTGTTTCGTTGTCCATTACCACTTTTACGTTTTCTGCTGAATCGAAATTTCTTTTATATGCTGTAACTAAAGCTGTTTCTATTGCTTCTATTAAATACTCTTTTTTTATTCCTTTCTCATTTTCTAAGTCTTCTAATGCTAAAATTAATTCTTTATTATCAATTGCTTTCATTTTTCCCTTTTCCTCCCTATTATTTTATTTATCCCAATTATATTTTGTTTTTATTAATGATATGTTTTTTCTTTCAATTGCTATATTGTTTTTTTCGTTTGTTGTTATATATATTTCGTTTTCGTTAAAATTGTTTAGTATTCCTGTTACTTGCTTTTTAGCATTTATAGGTTTAAATAGGTTTATTTCTACTTCTATTCCTATATTTTGTTTTAAATGTTTATCTTTTCTAAGTACCCTTTCTATTCCCGGAGACGATACTTCTAAAAAGTATTGCTCTTTAATGTAGTCTGCATCATCTAATAATTCCATAATTCCATCATTTACTTTTTCACAGTCGTTTAAGTCTATTCCTTTTTTAGAGTCTATGAATATTCGTAAAAAATAATTTTTTCCTTCTTTTGCATATTCTACATCATATAAATCGTATCCAAGCTCATTTATTCTGTTTTCTAACAATTTCTCTACTTTTTCTTCAATATTAGCCAAGAAAAAACCTCCCCCATATATAACTTAAGAGTGGGATTTGTTCCCACTCCTCTAGTTTTCGTGTTTTGCTTGTTTATTATACCCTGTTATTTCCAGAAAGTCAATAGTTTTTTTAGCTTTTTTGCAATTCACAAGACTATCTACTTTAAAATATAATACATAGCTTTTGTTAGAACTAGTTTTCCTTTTCGTATACAAGTACTTCTTCTAATTCCTCATCTTCTAGTAAAGAACCTTTTATACTTCCTGTTGTTACTATATCTATTTCTTTTTCTAGTGCCTCTTCTAGTGCTAGTTTTACTTCTACTATTTTAAATCCTTCAGCTACGTCTTCTGTTCTTACTAAAATATCTATATCACTATCTTTTCTTTGCTTATTCTTTGCATATGAACCAAATATCCATACATACATCAAATTATATTTTTGTGCTACTGGCTTTATTTTTTCACTTATTTTTTCTATTTCTGACATTTGCTCACCTTCTATTATTCTTATGCAAAACCTTTTTTGTTTTTTCATACATAAACCTGTCTTTCTTTTTTTATTCCATACGCAAATTATACTAAAATTAAAAAAAAAAATCTATCCTTTTTTGAAAAATTCATTAAATTCAGTATATTAAAAATTTTATGTTTTTATATAAAAATATGATACGACCCTGTGTAATCAAAAAAAGTATTGAAAATATTTAAAAAATAGAGTAAAATAGAACGTAGAGTAAATTGAATGGTCGCGTATGGCGAACCGAAAGGTTGCGTATGAGGAAAGTCCGGGCTCCATAAGAGCAATGATGCTGGATAACGTCCAGTGAAGGTGACTTTAAGGAAAGTGCAACAGAAAATAACCGCCTAAAAATTTTAGGTAAGGGTGAAAAGGTGAGGTAAGAGCTTACCGCAGATATGGTGACATATCTGGTCAATGTAAACCCCATCTGGAGCAACACCTCGTAATTCCAAGAAGGTTAAGATGCTCTTTCGTCTTCTTGGTTTTGGTGGCTTAAGTTCTATAGTAATATAGAAAATAGATAAATGACCATTCACGACAGAACCCGGCTTATAGATTTACTCATTTTTTATGAAAGCAGATAGGAAAAACTATCTGCTTTGAAATTTTTATTTAGTTTTTGGTGGAGTATATTTAAGTATTTCTCCAATTTCACAATTAGTTGTTTTACAAATTCTTGCAAGTAAGTGTAAATCTACTTTTTGCATATTATTTTTACAATATTTTAATAATTGATTATAATGTATTTGACCATTCCTAGATAAACTAGAACGACTAATGTTATGCGCTTTCAAATATTCGTCGAGTTTTAAATCCACTTTTCCCCAGTCATATTCATCTTCCATATGCCTTCACCCTTAAGAATAGTAACATTTTTTATACTGTTGGACAATTAGGTGTAAGCATAGTATGTTTTAGCATATGATTACAGGATAATTATCAATCCAAGCAATTTTTCATATCATCAGGTAAATTTGCTTTAACTATAATTACATTATTAGTAATAGGATGCACAAATTTCACTTTATATGCGTGTAAAGCTTGTCTTGAAATTATGTTACTAGGCAATCCATACAAAGTATCTCCTATAATTGGATGTAAAATATAAGACATATGTACTCGTATTTGATGCGTTCTTCCAGTTAATAATTTAATGTATAACACACTCATATTAGAAATTTCTTTTATTACATAATACTTTGTAATTGCTACTTCTCCGCAAATTGCTTACACATCTTTCAATAATACTATTTTCTTTTCTTGCAATTGGTGCATTAATAGTACCTTTTCTTTCATTAAACTTCCCAGAAACAATAGCAATATAATATTTTTTAAATTTTCCATTCCTCATCTGTTTAGCCAAACATTCTTGTATATATTCATTCTTTGCAAAAATAACTATACCGTGAAGTATCCTTATCTAATCTATTAACTGGTCGAATTTTCTTATTTAAATTAATTTTATCAAAATAATATCTTACCCCATTTGATAAACTATTTGTATAATATTTCATTGACGGATGCACCGGCATACCAGCACTTTTATTAACTATAAGTAAGTATTCATCCTCATATAAAATATCTAAATCCATTTGGTTTGAAATAATGTTAGAATTATCTTCTTCAAAATCCAAAAAAACAGTAAGTTTATCCCCAATTGTTAAAGGATGATTAATATTAACTACTACATCATTTAATTCTATTTTTTCATTTCTTTTTAACTTTAATATTAACCTATCAGACATATAAAATTTTTCTTTTAATATATGCTTTATTGTTGTATCATTATCTTTAATAATATATTCTAACTTCATTAATTCCTCCATAATTTTGTATTAATTATAAGCTAAATAAAAAAATAAAGCAAATATAAAAGTACAAAAAATCCCACAACAAGCTAAACGTGTGGGATTAGTATCAAAATTCTATTACTCTAAATATTATTTAATTCTTGCATTAAATTTTTATATTTTATATAAAAAATGTCTTTATCTGCATTAACATTTTGCAATTCCTTTATTAAAATATAGGCTTTATTTATATTGAACTGATTTGTAGTTTGAGATGTCATATCGTTCACAATTGGTAAAAACGCCTGCTCTGCATTTTTCATCTCATTAGTAATTTGTTCTATATTCTGCTGTTCTACTGCTACATATGCATTTAGCACATTAGACTTTGTTTTGTACAAGTTATTTATATTTGCATCTTTTGAATATGCTGAACTATATATTGGAATATAAGCATACAATTTTGCAAGTGCATTTAATGAAGCTTGTTTATCTTCATTTTTTATTGCTTGTGTTGCCTTATCTAAATCTCCACTAAAATTCAAAATATCTTGATTATTCACACTAACTTTATATAAATCTAATTCAATAATTGACCAATCAGAATATAATTTTTCAATTCCTGCCTTTAATGTATTCCAGTCTGTATTTTTTTCTTGTAATAAAATTTCATTTCCATACATTCTATATTGTACTTTATTTTCTAAGGTTTCACTTCCCCCATTTCCTGAACCACTCTCCGTACCTCCACTAGAACCTCCTTCACTTGAAGAATTCATACTGCCCTCTTCACTACTTGAACTCCCTGTAGCTGTTCCTGAAGATTCCGAACCTTCACTTGAAGAATTGCTTTCTGAACTTTTTTGACTACTTTTGCTATTTATTTCTTCTGCCTCTACAACATAATTTTCAAAAGAAAGTCCATTTACCTTGTTTAGCATATCAATTAACTTCACACTAAGAAATGCTAATTCTGAATCTATTTTATCTTGTATTACTTCATTTTGATTTTTAGAACTACAACCTGTTAGAGTTGTAATTAATATACAAAAAATTATTAAAAAAATTAAAGATTTTTTTCTTAATTTAATCATAAAAATATCACCTAAATTTATTATTCCATAAAATTTACCTTTTATTCTTTTGTATATATAAATAATAAAAAGAAATACTAAAATAAAGGAGATTTTAAAATTATGTATACTATTGTAAATTTATATAGTGATAAAAAAGGCGAAATTTCTAAATTTTTATCGCAATTTTATAAAAAAGACATTGCTCTTTCAAATGATTTAAAATGGGAAAAGACCTATGACAATTCAATTGAAATTGCAGACATTATAGGTGCTTTTATTGATAATAATGATAAATATAAAATAAATATGTGGATTAGTCTTGATGAAGGTACTTTTATAAATGTAACCGATGATAATGTAGATAGTATTATTAAATATTTATATGAAAGGTTTCCTTATTAGTTCATACTTTTATAAATTTATATTCCACATTATAATAATTTAATATTTTTGTAAGTTCTTTAGAGTTAAATATTACTGTTTTAGTATTAACATTAGGATGAAATCCTATTTTCTCGTATTGTAATAATTCCTCATCTAATAGAAATATAACTCTATTTTTTTCTACATTTATAACATTAAATATAGATACAGACCCACTTTTAACTCCTAACATTTCTTCAAGCAACTCTTCATTTACAAAACTTAACCTTTTTTCTCCTAATATTATTTGCAGTAATTTTAAATTTGCTTTTTTATTTAAAGGTAATGAACATAAGTAATAATTACTTTTTTTACTATTTGTTAAAAAAAGATTTTTGCAAACTACTGCATCTATTTTTATATTATATTTTTCATTATCACTTCTGCTAAACAATGGCGGATGTTCTACTACTTCATAATTAATATTTAGATTTTCTAATAGTTCATATACTTTGCTTTCCATACGTATTCACCCTTTCATATAAGTTAAAGATTAGCATATTCAAATATTTTTGTCAATAATTTTTACATCTCCTGCATAAATCTGTATTTTTTGGAAATTATATTTTTTAGGTGGTGATATTGTATTATGACAAATAAAGAACTTTCTTATGTTGAAGATGCTTTAGGGCACGAAACATTTATGAAAACTTGTAGTCAAAAAACTTCTAGTAAGCTACAAGACCCTACACTTTCTTCATATATTGGAGAATTACAACAAAAGCATACAGAAATTTTTAACAAATTTTTTAATCTATTATAAGGAGGATACTATGGAAGATAAAGATTTAATGGAAAATGAGTTATTAGTTATAAAAGGTGTTTGTGATTTATACCTTCACGGAACAATTGAATCTACATCTACTGATGTTCATACCGCATTTAAAGATGCTTTAAATGAATCTTTAAATATTCAAAACAAAATATATAACCTTATGGCTGAAAAAGGTTGGTACAAAACTGAAAATGTAGAACAACCGCAAATTGATAAGGTTAAACAAAAATTTGCAGGAAAATAAGAAAAATGGCTTTGATATATTTACTTTAAGGAAATTTAATCTTGTTTTTTAATAGCAAAAAAATCGAGTAGAAATTAACTTATATTTAATTTCTACTTTTAAATTTTATTAACTAAAAAGCCCCGCGAATTAGCCGTCATCATCAAGAGATTTTACGGACCTGTACCTAAACAGGTGGGTGCTTACCTAAATACTTATGGGTTTCTTACATAAATGCAAGCATACACGCCATATTTAGAGGTTGGCTCCCAATTCCGAAACTTGTAGGTTCTAAAATATCTTGTTTGTCGTACTACGCAGGGAAAATTATTAACTTATTTATTTTGTATTTTTATATTAACATATTAGTTAATTGTTTTCAAATATTTATTTATACTAATTTTTTCTTTTAAAATGATTTTAATCTTATAACTATATTTTATCTTACTTTTTCTATTTTATACTTACTTTTTTATGGTTTGCTTATTTTTTTATTTTATGCTAAAATATATATGTTTTTTGTAAATCATTTTTATAATACAAACGATAGAATAATTACTAATATTCCCACTATTACACGATAAATAGCAAATCCTTTGAAACTTCCTTTTTTTAAATATTCTAGTAAAAATTTTATAACAAAAATTCCTACTAAAAAACTAACAAATACCCCTATAAAAAATGGTATACCAAATACAAAATCTTTAAATTTATATACAGTAGCTGCAAATACTATTGGTGTTGATAATAAAAATGAATACTTAGCTGTACTTTCTCTATCCACTCCCATTAATCTTCCTGTTGTCATAGTTACTCCAGAGCGAGATACTCCTGGTATAAATGCAAGTGCTTGTGATAAACCTATTAAAAATGTTTGTTTTAAGCTCATATTTTCATAGCTTGTATCTGATTTTGCATTTTTATCTACTATGTAAAGTATTATTCCCATTACTGATAGTGCAATTCCTATTATTAATGGCTTTTCTAAAACATTACCTGCAAAATGGTCTAATAAAAACCCTATTGCTCCTCCTGGTAATGTAGCCAAAACAATGTAAAAAAACATTCTTCCTTCTGTTGATTTTTCTTTTTTTACTAATTGATTATATCCTCCTTTTATTAAGTTTATCCAATCTTTAAAAAAGAAAATCCCAATTGCTAAAAGTGTTCCGAAATGTAATGCTACATCAAATCCTTCAAATGCATTTACAAATTCTTGACTTTTCGTCCATCCCAATATCCACGGAATAATATTTAAATGTGCCGAGCTTGATATTGGTAAAAGTTCTGTTAGACCTTGAACAATTCCTAATATAACTGCTTGTAATATTGTCATTTTTTATTCCTCTCTTTCATTTGTTTTCAATTTCTTTAAACATATTTAATAACGTTTCTTTCATAAATTCTGCCGATGTTATAGGTGATACTTTTCCCGGAAGTGATAATGCCCAATTGAATTTGATTCCCAATTCTTTTACTGCTACTTTATCTACTCCTCCTGGGTTAGATGCAAGGTCTATAATTAATGCATCTTTTTTTACTTCTTGTAGCATTTCTCTATTTAACACAACAAATGGTATTGTATTTATAATAATATCAAATCTGTTTAAATTTTGCTTTAATTCAATTAAATTAATAGGTTCATAGCCATATGCTTTAATCCACGCAAGGTCTGTAGTTTTTCTAGCTTCGCACGCTACTTTTGCCCCTATTCCATCTAACATTTTAGATAGTACTTTTCCAATTCTTCCAAATCCTAAAACGAGTACATTATTTGCGTGAAGATTTTTTGGCGTTTCTGATATTGCAATTTGTATTGCCCCTTCTGCTGTTGAAATTGCATTTAATACTGCAAGTTCCTCTCTTTTTATTATATCTAATAATATAATGTTTTTACCTTCTGCTTTTTCATATATTTCTTGCTTTATTTGACCCGCTATAAAAGTTTTTCCCTCTAGATTTTCTATTAATTCATCAACTTTCACTTTGTTATCACTAAATGGTGTATTTATATATTCATTACTTGATAATGGAAGTGGGCCAATTACAATGTCTGCATCTTTTATACATTCTTGTAATGTATTTGCTTTGTTTGTTATTTCTTGGTCTTTTTCTAGTGCATATGTTTTTACCTCATAGTTTTCTTTTTCTAGCATATTAGCAAGTTTTACGATTCTTAAATCTCCGCCAACTATAGCAATATTTTTAATCAAATTTTATCACTTTCCTTTTTATATATTTAGGTTTTTATGGTTGGATTTACCTATAAACCTTTTTAATTTTATGAATTTATAATTTTATTATTCCTTTTCTCTTTGTTCATCTATTATATTTTGTTTATTTTTTTGTTTATTTATTTTTATATTATTTGTGTTTAATTTTCCTACTAATCTTAGTGTTCTTTCTAAATGTTTTTGTGCTTTTAATTCTTTTTGAGTTAAGTTATATTTTATATTTTGTTCTTCTTCCATATTTGGATAATTTATATAACTCTTAATTGGTATAAAAATAGGCTCTATTTCCGCTTTTTTATAAAAACTATGGTCTATTTCTATTGCTACATTTAAAAATTTAATTGCGTTTTCTTTATCCCCTCTTAACATATATATTTTCGCTAAATTGTAATATGCTTTTGGTTCTACATCTTTTCCATCTATACTTTTCATAAAATATTTTTCTGCTTCTTCTAAGTCGTTATATATTAAGTTAATTTGTGCTAAATTATAATATCCATTATATAGTAACGTATTAATAGTTGCTGCTTTTTCATAACAATTTTTTGCATTCTGAAAATCATTTAACATTGTATAAACTATTCCCATATTATAGTATAGTTCATAACTTGTAGGATTATATTTTAGCGCTTCATTATATATATTAACTGCTTGTTTGTATTTTTCTTGTTCACAATAAATATCTCCTAATAGTTGAGTAGCTTCTAGCATTTCTGGTTTTTTTCGTAATAATTCTTCTAGCATTTCTTCAGCTTCATCTTTTTTTCCTAGCTCATTTAGCAAATATGATATTCTGTAATATGATTTGTAATCTTTTTTATTTATATCAATTACTTGTACATATTCATCTATTGCTTTTCTCATTCCACCTTCATCTTCGTAAATTTCTGCTAACATTTTATGACCTATGTAACTATTTGGATATTTTGTAATTAGTTTAGTTAACGAACTTTTTGCTTTTTTTGGATTATTCATAAGTAATGCTAACTTAGCTGAAGATATATAAATTATCGCTGAAAAATTTATATTTTTTCTTTCTAAATACAAGATGATTATTGGTATAACTATTGAAATAATGTATACTATGGCTTTTACCATATTACTTATATGTAAAACGAATATTATTTCTATGAAGTTTATCGCTATACCTAGCGCCTGTAAGCCTAGTATTATTATGTAGTTTGTGTCGTTTTTTCTTATCATTTTGAAGAATATGAATATGAATAACGAAAATGCCAATACGTTAAATATTATTTTTTCAATTAACATTTTCTTGCCCCTTTCACTTTTGATACAACTATTTTATGATATTTTTTGAAAAAAGTCCATAGTATTTAAAAAAATGCTTAAAAAGCTTTTTTACTTTCTAAGCATTTTTGTAAGTATTTTTTATAAATTTTAGCAACATCCTCTTCCGCATCCACAACCACAGTTTGTGAATAATAACAAGAATATTATTATGAAAAATAATATTTCACTATCTCCATTAAAAAGTCCGCCTATACCATTACAGCAACAGCCATTGTTGAAACCACAATTTCTTGTTTCCTCCATTTTTGTTTCCCTCCTTGTTTTTATTTATATGATATAGTATGTTTTTTTGTAATTTTGTGTTACAATATATATGAAAAAAAATTAGTAAGAGGGATTTATTTTGAAAAAGATAGAATTACTTGCTCCTGTTGGAGACTTTGAATGTTTAAAAGCAAGCATACAAAATGGTGCTGATGCTATTTATTTAGGTACTTCTTCTTTTAGTGCAAGAGCTGGAGAAAAGAATTTTAACTTAGATAGTTTAGAAGAAGTTATAAATTATGCTAAATTAAGAAATGTTAGTGTTCATTTAGCTTTGAATACTCTAATAAAAAATAGTGAATTTGCTGAGGCTTTAACTATTGCAAAATTTGCTTATGAAGCTGGTGTTGATGCTATTATTGTACAAGATTATGGTTTATGCTCTTTTCTTTTAGAACATTTACCTGATTTACCAATTCACGCTAGTACACAAATGAGTATTCACAATTTAGAGGGTGTTAAAGAATTAGAGAGTTTAGGTTTTAGCCGTGTTGTTCTTGCAAGAGAATTGTCTATTAACGAAATAGAGTTTATTAGCAATAATACTAATATTGAATTAGAAACCTTTATTCACGGTGCTTTGTGTATGTCTTATTCAGGGCAGTGCTTAATGTCTAGTATGATTGGCGCAAGGTCTGGTAATCGTGGTAGATGTGCTCAAAGTTGTAGATTGCCTTATGAATTGATTGATAAAAATAACAATTGTCTTGATAAAGGATATTTACTAAGTCCAAAGGATTTATGTGGTTTAGATTTTATTCCTAATTTAATTGATATTGGTGTTACATCTTTAAAAATAGAAGGTCGTTTGAAATCGCCTGAATATGTTGCTATAGTTACAAGTATTTATAGAAAGTATATTGACTTAGCATATTCTAATAGTAAATATGAAGTTGATGAAAATGATATAAAAAAATTAATGCAGGTATTCAATAGAGGTGGATTTTCAAATGGACATTTAAGTGCAGATGCTAATACAGAATTGGTATTTAAGGATAAACCAAATAATATGGGAATATATATAGGTAATGTTTCTAAATATAATGCTACAAAGGGTTATATAACGCTTAATCTTAACGACAAAATTGCCCTTCGGTGATTCTGTTTGTATTGAAAATAGCTCTTCTAAGTATAGAATATCTGAGCTTATGATAAATAAGAAAAATATAGAATCTGGTTTGAATGGTCAACTTGTTACTATTGGTAGAATGAATGGAGATATAAAACCTGGTGATAAAGTTTATAAATTAATAAGTAAAACTTTGTCTTCTATTGCTAAAAATAGTTATAGCACAGAAAATAAAAAAATTTCGCTTGATTGTACTATTACAATAAAAAAGGATTTACCAATTTCTTTAGAAATAACTGCTCCTATGGATTTATGTATAAAATATTCATTAGAAAAATTACCTGAGGTTGCTGTTAATCAAGCAATTACTAAGGAGCGCATAATAACACAATTTTCAAAAACTGGGAATACTCCTTTTTGTTTTAATAATATAGATGTTATTTTAGATGATAATTTATATGTAAATATTAAGGATATAAATAAATTGCGTCGTAATGGCTTAGAGGTTTTAAGTGAAGCTATTATTAATTCTTCTAAAAGAGTGTTAAAAGAAAATTTTGCTTCACCTAATTTTAAAAAGGTTAAAAAGCACGATTGTAAGAAGAAAATTTCGCTTTTATTGAATATTTTAGATGTTAATACTAATTATTCTGCATTAGAAGGAGTAGATAATGTTTATATACCTTTAAAATATTTTTCTATGCCGGAGTATTCTAATATTATAAAAATTATTACAAGTTCGTTTAATACATATATATATATGCCTTCTGTTATAAAAGGAAATTATAGAAATTTATTTACTAATAATATTGAATTGACTCTTGCTCAATATGATATAAAAGGATTTGTGCTATCTAATATTGGTACTGTTAATATGTTAGAAAAGTATAAAGATTCATATGAATTTGTTGGTAATTACAATTTAAATGTTTTAAATTCTGCGTCTATAGAGGCATATGCAAAGCTTGGTATACATACGATAACGTTATCTCCTGAACTTAATAAGGAGGATGTTGTTTCTTTATGTTGTACTAATACTAAAACTGAACTTATTGTTTATGGTAATACTCCTGTAATGACAACTGGCTATTGCTTGCTTGGTCATTCTAATAAGTGTTATCCTAAGTGTGATGCTTTTTGCAAGAATGATAATTGTTATTATTTAAAGGATAGATTAAATTTGAAGTTTAGAATTTTGCAGGATAATATTCAGACTGTTAGTACTATTTATAATTCTAAAATTACATCTATTGAACATAGTTTTATAGATGTTGATAGTGTTAGGATTGATATTTTGGACGAAAATATTTTTGAGATTAATAATATTATAAAACAGGTTGCTTCTGGAAATAGGTTGAGTGGCAAGGATTACACGAATGGTAATTTTATTCGTGAAGTGTAGATTTAATAAGTTAATGAGTGTATCGGAGAATATCGGAAAGTTTGCACAAACTTTCCGATACACTATTTTAGAATAACTTAAATTTGGACCATAAAACAGTAAAATCTTATAATGTCTCTAATATCCGCAAGACAAAAAATCAATATTAATTCCTTTATACTAACAAATAACCCTATCCAAAATAACACAAAAGCACCACAGTAGTAAGTAACGTTATATAATTAAACTCTATGCTTTCGAATTCATCCTCTGTAGCATTAGCTTCAATTTCATCTACTACTTCTACTTTGCAATAATCTACATCAGTTAATTTAAATCCCATTTTAAAATTACGTATTTCACTTTGCTTTAAGTTATCAACTATTACATATTTAGTTCCTAATTTTACGTCCCTCTTTGAGTATAAATCTATTTTCACATACTTCTTTTCAATATCAGAGCCAACATTTTCTATATTTCCTTCTACATATCCATTTACATAAGTAGCTTCTGCTTTAGAAACATTTACTTTAATATTATCATTATTTACAATTTGTACATTAATCGGCATATATGATGTTTTAATTCCAATATCTATCATTACATTAGAAAAAATATAAAAAGCTATAATACATAACAAATATATGCCAAACGTTTTCATTCTACTCATAAATTTTTTCTCCATTTCAAAATTTCATAGTCACATTATAACATATGTAACATAATTTGTAAACTATAATTTCATTTAAGTTTCGGTATTTTGCAAAAGTTTTATGAGAAACAATCAAAAATAGGCAAATTTTAGGTATAAAAGCATC
>CANRAM010000014.1 GCA_947628605.1 uncultured Clostridia bacterium
CCATTGCATCCGCATCCACAACCTCTGTTTTCTGGCATAATATGTCCCTCCTTTCAAAGTATACTTTGAACTTTTCTGCAAATTTTTAGGAGAAATTAGCAACATCCATTGTTGCATCCACAGTTGTTGTTAGAACAACCACAGAAAAGTAGTAAGAATAGGATAATGAACCAAAGAATTTCACTGTTACATGAGCAATTTCCCATTGACGAGTACCTCCTATATAAAATTTTCTTATTTCTTTTCTCTTTCGTATGGTATATACTATTCGAAAATGAAAAAAGTGTTACTACAAATGCAAAAGGAATATTGACATTAGAAGTTTAATTATATATACTAAAATTGTAAATAATTCATAAAAATAACTAAAATTAATATAGTACGAAAATGCCGAAACAAAATTTAAAAATTAGCATTGTAACTTTGAAAAAAATGAAATAAGGTTGAATAATATTCTAAATATGGAGTAAAATTATGTGCTTTAGAAAGAAAGGAATGATTAACAAAATGAAAAATAAGAAAAAGAATAATAAAAAAAATAAAAATATCTTATTAATTGTTATATTTTTTGTTATAATACTTATATGCACAATAGGATATTTAATTATAAATAAAAAAAATGACGACACAAACTTGCCAAAAGAAGAAAAAAATGAAGTTGTAGATGAGTATATAAAAATATTAGAGGATGGAACAAAACAAAATATTAGTACAAAATTAAAAGAAACAAAAAAAATAGAAAAACTAGAAATAAGCAATATACAATTAACATATGCAATGGGGCAATCTGTAATATTAGCAGATGTAGTAAATACATCTGATGAAAAAACTGAATTAATGAAAGTAAAAATAATATTTTTAGATAAATTAGGAAATAAATTAACAGAAATAAATGGTGGTATAATTGATACATTACAACCAGGAGCAAGTACACAATTAAATATGGCAATTACAACAGATTGTGCAAATGCCTATGATTTTACAATAGAAAAAATTGAAGAATAAAATTCACTATATGAATTAAATTTAATACATTTTGAAAAAAGAGAGGAAAAATAACGATGAAAAATAATAAAACAGAAACAAAAAGAAAAATAGATATGCAAAAACTATTAGTTAGAATTATGGCAAGTATTCTTGCTGCTTTAATGATATTAGGAATAGGGGGAACATTACTATTTTATTTAATAGCAATGTAAACAAAAAAAGGAAGAAAACAAATGAAAGATAATTTTTTTAATACAATGGTAAATAATTTTTGGCAGGCAAATGTAATGGAATATATTACTTATTTACAAGAAGAACCCTTAAGACTTATTCCTTTTTGCCTTGATTTAGCTATTGTTATTTTCCTAGCATACCAAATTATAAAAATAACTAAAAATTCAAGAGTATGGCAATTATTAAAAGGAATTGCTTTATTAGTCGTTGCTACCCTAGTAAGTGGTTGGATTCATTTAGATATTTTACACTCAATTTTAACCTCTATTATGACCTATGGAGTCATTGCAATTATTGTTATATTCCAACCAGAATTAAGAAGAGGACTAGAACAATTAGGAACAAATAAATTAACAAAATTTTTTGGATTTGATAAAGATATAATTACCAAAACCAAAGAAGATATTTATAAAATTGTAATCGCAGCAGAAGAATTAGCTAGCAATAAAACAGGTGGACTAATTGTAATAGAAAGGGATATTAAAATAGGAGATATTGCAGAAACAGGTGTGGAAATAAATAGTGAAGTATCTCCACAATTATTAGTTAATCTTTTTGTACCTAACACACCTTTGCATGATGGTGCAGTGGTAATTAGCAACAATAAAATTGTAGCAGCTGCTTGTATTTTACCTTTAGCAAACGATAAAGAAATTGCAAAAGAATTAGGAACAAGACATAGAGCTGCAATTGGCATTTCGAAAGAAACTGATAGTATTGCAGTAGTTATTTCAGAAGAAACAGGAAAAATATCTGTTGCAAAAGACGGTACACTTATTGCAGATGTAGACGAAGAAACATTAAAGAAAATATTAATAAAGAATATTGTAACTAATAGGTTAGGAGAAGAAAATAAAACAAAAAAGGAAAGAATAAAAAAATTAAGAGCGAAATTTGCAAATAAAGAAATTAAAAACTAAAAAATGAAAAAAAGTAAATAAAAAAGTAGAATTGCGATTTAATTTAAAAAGTTAAATCGCAATTCTAGTATAGTGAACGGAGAGTAAGTATGAAAAACATAAAATTAACAATAGAATATGATGGAAGAGATTTTAATGGCTGGCAAAAGCAACCAAACAAATTAAACATACAAGGAGAAATTGAAAAAGCTCTTACTGAAATAACAAAAGAGGAAGTAGAACTAATTGCATCACGGAAGAACGGATGCAGGTGTTCATGCTATAGGACAAGTAGCCAATTTCAAAACAAATAGTAGTTTTGCAGTAGAAAAATATCCAATTGCATTAAATGCTAAACTTAAAAAATCAATTCGTATACAAAAAGCAGAAGAAGTAGAAGAAAACTTTCATGCACGTTATCACTGTAAAAAGAAAACCTATCGTTATATAATAAATAATAGTGAATATGGCTCTAGCATTTATAGAAATTTAGAATACTTTTTACCAAATCCTTTAAAACTTACGGAAATGCAGAAAGCAGCGAAATACTTTGAAGGAGAACATGATTTTAAAGCATTTAAAGCAAGTGGCACAAGTAGTAAAAGTAGTGTAAGAACAATTTACAAAGCAGAAGTAAAAAAAGAACAAGATAGAATTTTTATAGAACTTACAGCTAATGGCTTTTTGTATAATATGGTAAGAATTATTGCAGGGACTTTAGTAGAAGTTGGACTTGAAAAAATAAAACCAGAAGAAATTCCTAATATTATAGAATCAAAAGAACGTAGTAAAGCAGGGAAAACCTTACCTCCGTATGCTTTATACCTAGTAAAAGTAGAATATAAAAATTGAATTTATTCATATTAATATAAAAAAGAAAGTAGCACAGAAAGTAAGAAGTATTCATATAATATACCAAAAATAAAAGACATAAGGAGAGATGAAAATGAATACATTATTAATATTTTTTGCTTTCCCAGTAGCCACCATTATTCTTGCTATTGTATTAGAAAAAATACTAAGATGTCCTTTTTTAACAGCAGCAACTTTTTTTGCCATATTTCTAATCGTTGCATTTGCTGCTTTTGATGCTGACTTTTTAGTTAATGTTATTGTATATACAATATTAGCCTTTTTAGCAGCAGTCCTTGCAGAAATATTTTATAGAAGAAATCATGAAAACAATTCAAATTGTAGTAGATGTGGACTTTGCCACTGCAGAGAAAATAATAGAAACACAATTACTTTAAGCAGTCAAGATATTGCAAGAATTGCAAACGAAATAGCCAATATACAAAACAATAACAATAATACAAATAACGGTAATAATAGTTTAAATTGCAATTGCAATAATAATAACAATGCAAACGCAAGTGATGTAGCAACAGTAAATGTAACCAATAATACAACAGGTGGAAAAACTAGTTGGTGCTGCTATAGAAGGTAAAAAAAAGAAATTTCTGCTTTAAGCAAATATCAAAATAAAGATGGCGAGCCTTAGATTTTCTTAAAATTTTCATTTGTTAGAAAATCTTAGGCTCGCTTTTTTAGTATCTCAAACCACTAACATTTCTTATCTAAAATAAATAGTTAAGTAATTACAAAGCATAATATTACAATAATATTACAACAATATTATTTTTACATTACATTTAGAAAGTTTTGTTGTTTTTACTTATAAATTGTTGTACAATGAAATAAGTAAGAATATTTTGTCAAATAATAAGGAGGAAATAACTATGGCAATGAATCCAATGCAAAGAAAAGCGAATATGTATTTATTAATAGGAGTTTTTGTTACATTATTAATTACAGGAAGTGTAATTGCAATTTTATTTGTTCAATTGAATAAAATGAACGAAGAAAAGAAAGCACAAGAAGCAGCTATGAAAAATGTATATGTAATTTCAACAGATGTAAAATCAGGAGAAGCTGTTTCACTTGATAATTTATTACAAAAAAAGGTAGATTCTTCTGTTGCACCACAAGATGCTATGAGTGTAGAAATAACAGAAAATACTATTGCAAAAATTGATTTACAAGCAGGAACTATACTTACTCAAAGCATGGTACAAGAAAGCGATGAAAAAACTACAAACGATTTAAGAAAACAAGAATATAATATGGTTATTTTACCAACACAAATTCAAACAGGAGATTATATTGATATTCGTATATTTTTATCAAATGGGGTAGACTATTTAGTAGCATCCAAAAAGAAAGTAGAAATTCCAGTAATTGATGGAATAGATGCTAGAGACAATATAATTATTAATATGACAGAAGCAGAAACAATTGTAATGTCAAGTGCAATTATAGATGCTTATATAGACGAAGGAGCTTACCTTTATGCAACTACATATGTAGAGCCTGGAATGCAAGATTCTTTAATTCCAACTTATGTACCAACAGCTAACGCACAAAATGCAATTTTCAGCAATCCAAATATAGAACAAGAAGCAAAGAACGGTTTAATTGCAAGATACAATCAAAATATTGCATCAAGAACAATGATAGAAAATGACTTAGCACAATATACACAAGACAGAGTAGACAACATTGAAAAAGGAGTACAAGAACAAATTACAAAAGCAAAAGAACAAAGAGAAGCTTATTTACAAGCTTTAGGAGAATATTAATAAACATAAGAAAAAACGGAGGTTAAAATGAAAAAAATTGGATTCATAGGAGCATTTGATAAAACCGATTTAATCATATGCATTGCTAAAATTTTAACTGAAATGGGAAACCAAGTTTTAGTAGTAGATGGAACTCTAACTCAAAAGGCTAAATATATTGTACCTGTTATAAAACCATCCAAATCCTATGTTACCTCTTATGAGGGGATAGACATTGCAGTAGGCTTTGAAAATTTTAATAGTATTAAACAATTTTTAGCAATGCCCCAAATGTTAGATTTTAATTATGATATTTCACTTATTGATTTAGATACAATAGAAGGTGTACAAAATTTTGAATTAGAAAATTTTGAAAAAAATTATTTTGTTACATCAAATGATCTATATTCTATAAAAAGAGGAATAGAAACAATTAATAGTCTTGAACATCCTATTCAAGCAACAAAAGTTTTATTTTCAAGAGGAGTATCAAACGCTACATTACAAAAAGAAGATGATTATTTAAATTTTTTATCTTCTGGTAGTAAAATTATTTGGAAAGATGAAAAAATTTATTTTCCTTTTGAAATAGGAGATCAAACGGTTTTATATGAAAATCAAAGCATATCAAAGATAACATTTAAAAAATTATCTACGCAATATAAGCAATCTCTTTTGTATTTAACAAATAAAATTTTAGATGAAAAAGATTATAATTTATTGAAGAAAACATTTAAAAAATTAGAAAGAGGAGTATAACGAAAATGGCAATTATTGCATTTTGGAGCAATGAAGAAAGAGAGACAGGTCAAACAATGTCTATGGTAGCACTTTCTACTTATATGGCCATAGAACATAATTACCGAATCTTAAATATAAGTACAAGCTACAAATATAAAACATTAGAAAATTGTTATTGGGACTTAAAAAAAGAAAACAATTTAGTAAAAGGACTAATTAGCAATAGCAATACTACTCAAGTAGGAATAGAGTCAGGAATAGAAGGTTTAACACAAGTAATTAAGGCAAACCAGACTTCTTCTAATTATATTTCAAATTATGCAAAATTAGTTTTTAATGACCGTTTAGATGTATTGTGTGCTCCTAAAACAGAAGATATTTCAAATTACGAAGAAATTGCACAATTTTATCCAAGCATTGTACAATTAGCAAATAAAAATTATGATTTGGTTTTTATAGATATTTCTAACAAAATGCCACAAGAACAAGTAAGACAAATTTTAGAATATGCAAATGTTATTATCGTTAATATAACACAAAACTTACAAATAATTGATAACTTTAATAATTTAAAAGAAAACAATCAATTTTTTAAGAAAAATAATATCTTAATTAATGTAGGAAGATATGATTCATCTTCCAAATATAATAGCAAAAATATTACTCGCTACCTAAAAGAAAAAAAAGAAGTACAAGTAATTCCTTATAATACTTTATTTCTTGAAGCATGTTCTGAAGGCAAAGTAGCAGACTTATTCTTAAGAATAAGAAAAATCAATGTAGAAGATGATAATTTTATTTTTATAAATGAAATTTCAAGATTCGCAAAAAATTTAATTTATAAATTACAAGAGTTACAATATAAATAAAACAAAAGAAAGGGAGGAACTTTATCCTATGAACTTCGTCAACTTATTTATGATTTTAGTCGTATTAGCAGGAGCAGGTTTTTTAATAGCAAGAAATTTAAAAAAGAAACAAGATGAAAAAGTAGAAGAAGAAGTGCAGGTAGATGATAAAACCTATACTTTAGAAAAAATGACTGCTTTTGTAAAAAAGAGATTAGATGAAATTACAAAAATAAACTTATATGATATTGGTCTTTCCGAAGAAGAACTAAAGAGAAGAAAGAACAAAAAATATGAGCTAAAGAAAGCATTAAAAGGTTGTACTTATGGAGATGTAAATGACAAAAAATATGTAAAACAACTTATTTATGATCTTTTATTAAAAGAATATGAAGTTAGTGAAATTAACATTTCCACTGCAATTCCTTTTGATATACCATCTCTTTTAACAGCACAAGATAAATTTGACATTATCTTATATATGTATAAACAAGAATTTGGCTATGAAGCCTTAACCGAAATTATTAAAAAATATGATTTAGCACAATTAAAATATGTAGCAGGAGAAGCAAAACCTACTTATGTTATTACAGAAGAAGAAATTAGCAGTATCTTTGAAAAAGAAGCATTTGTTCTTACTTTTGAAGATAAATTAAATGTAGTTGTACAAAGAATTTATCAACATTATAAAGGATATAGTGCTATTGATGAAATTCGTGATATGAATATCGATGGAATTTCTGGTGGTGTATCAGGACTTCCAGAAAGTTTCTTAAGCCAAGTAGCACAAATTGATGGAGACTATTTAGAACAAATTGTAGAACATAAAGTACCACGTGCTTGTGATAGTATTTGGATTATGTTCCAAGGTAAATCCATTCGTTTAGCATTTCTTTCATTTGGAACAGAAGCAGAACTAAAAAGAGTATGTCAAAATATTTACAAATATAATAACCCAGGACAATTATCAGATACTAACGGTTATAAAATCAATGAAATGAAAGATGGTTCTCGTGTTGTTGTAGTAAGACCAAGTATGTCAGAAACATGGGCATTTTTCGTAAGAAAATTCGACGTAAAACGTGCGACACTAGAGCAAATTGTTCGTTTCCCAGGAAAAGAAGAAGCAATCGATTTATTAAAATATTTAGTAAAAGGTGCAAGAATTATTTCTCTTACTGGTGAACAAGGTTGCCGGAAAAACAACAATGCTTATGGCAATGATAGAAAATATATACGAAACAATGAACCTTCGTATTACAGAAACAGCATTTGAGCTTCACTTAAGAAAAATTTATCCAACTAGAAACATTCTATCTATGAGAGAAACAGAAACTGTATCTGGACAAGAGTGTTTGGACGTACAAAAGAAAACAGATGGTTCTGTTAACATCATCGGTGAGGTTGCAACAGACCCCGTAGCATCTTGGATGATTCAATCTGCCCAAGTTGCATCAAAATTCACTTTATTTACTCACCATGCTAAAACATTCCCAGATTTAGTAACAGCACTTCGTAACTCTATGCTTCGTGCAGGTGTATTCAAAGACGAAAGAGTTGCAGAAGAGCAAGTTGTTCAAGTATTAAACTTTGACATTCATTTAGTAAAAGACTTTAGAGGAAGAAGATACATAGAAAGAATAACAGAATGTATTCCAGTAGAACAAAAAAATGAATATACTTTTGACCATAGAAAACAAAAAACATTAGAGGGCAAATTTGATAAATTTATGGACAATGCAACTTATTATTTTAGCAAAACAACTAACAGAGAAACATATCAATATAGAAATATTTTAGAGTATCATGATGGAACTTATGTATTAACAAATAAAATAACTGACAAGAACATTTATGAAATGCTAAATAATATGGATGATGCTGATGCAGAAGAATTTGCAAAATTTGTAGAAAGAAACTGGGGAACAAAAGTAACAAGATTTTCAATTGATGAACAAGAAGAACAAGAGCATAAACAAGAAACAAAAAAAAGAGGTAGAAAACCAGTTCATAAATAATAGAAAAACCCTGCGCGGGACACTCCTTGTCCTTAAAGGAATACCAAAGGGAAAGAAGTGTCCCCGATAGAGAACAAAAACAAGATAGAGTCTGGCGCGGGACAAAAAACAAAACAAACTAGGAGGTGTAATAAGTAAAATGGATAACACAATAATAATGTATATTATAATAGCAGCAAGTGTACTATTTATAGGAATTGTAATTGCATTTGTTCTACTACAAAAAAGCAATAAAGAATTAAGCTTGGTTAGAAAATTAAGAGAAGGAACAAAAAGTAATACATTTTCTTCAGAAGTAATATATCAAAAATTATATGTATTTTACTTAAGAACCCCTTTTATAAAACGATATTTATTTAAAATAAGAAGAAGACTAGAAATTATCAATATTGATGATGAATATTTAACAAGAAAACAATCAGCACAAATTCTAACAAAAACATTTTTAATTGTTATTCCACTTACAATAGCTATTATTCTTTTAACTTCTAAAAACATATTATTAATGAGCATTTTGTTAATTTTTGAAATTTTCTTGTTAGATACTTTCATCGATGGAAGAGTTGATAAAATAGATAATAATCTATTAAAACAACAAATTGGTTTCTTCTCTGAAATTAGACATGCTTATCATGAATTTAATATGGTAGAAGAAGCAATTTATCAAACAGCACAGGATGATGAAAATCCGGAAGTAGCAAGACAAGCAGAAAAAATTTATGAAATTTTAATTTCTGATGATCCAGAATCAGAACTTGAAAAATATTATGATGTAGCACCAAATGCTTATTTAAAAGAATTTGCAGGAATTTCTTATTTAACAAAAGAATTTGGAGATAGAAAAGTAGATGGAGCATCTTTATATTTAAAAAATTTAAATAACATCACGCAAGAAATGCAACTAGAAATCTTAAAAAGAGATAAATTAAACTATGTATTTCAAAGTTTATCTGTTATTTCTATTGTGCCAATGTTATGCTTGGAACCAATAAAAAACTGGGCAATTTCACAATTTGGTTTTGTTAGAGATTTCTATGATGGAAAAAACGGAATGTTAGTACAAATTTTAATTTTAATTACAACATTAATATGTTACTTATTAACTAGAAAATTAAAAGATAATGGCTCAACTACAATAGATACAAAAAATACAGAAAATCCTTGGCAAGAGAAACTATATCAAATAAAACCAATCAAAAAAATTGTAGACTTATTTATGCCAAAACCAGGAAGCAAAGAAGCAAGAAAAATAGAAAAAACAATGAAAGATGCGGCTTCCAAAGACAAAATACAATGGCTATATATTAATAGAATTTTATTATGTATTGTATCTTTTATTGCTTCTATAATATTATTTGGACAATTGCATAAAGTTGCTATCGATAAAGTATATACAGATCCAACTACAACCTATGATATTATAGGACAAATGAGTGATAAAGATGCTAAAAAAGCAATGGAACTAACAGAGTCAGACAATGAATATATTCGTTATTTCAAAAACAAGAGTAATTTAAAACAAGAAGATATAGAAAGAGCAATGGAAAGTGGTAGAGTAAATGACGATTACATAGATAGTAAAGGCAATGCAAGAAAGACAGCAGCAGAAAGAATTATGGATAAAATTGCTATTGTAAATAGTGAATATTTAAGTTGGCTTGAAGTATTAGGTGCAATGGTAATTGCCATGATTGCTTATATGGGACCAGTCTTACTTTTAAAATTCCAAACAAAGATGAGACAATTAGAAATGGAAGACGAAGTAATGCAATTCCAAACTATTATCTTAATGTTAATGAGAATTGAAAGAGTAAATGTAGAAATTATTTTGGAATGGTTAGAAAGATACTCTAACATTTTCAAAGACCCAATTAGCAAGTGCGTAAACGACTATGAAAGTGGACCTTGGGAAGCATTAGAGGCAATGAAAGAAGAAGTAAATTATCAAGACTTTATTCGTATTATTGAAAGTTTGCAAGCAGCAGTTGAAAAAATACCAATTAAAGATGCCTTTGATGAATTAGATACAGAAAGAGATTATTACCAAGAAAAGAGAAAAGAATCTAATGAAAGATTAATTTCAAGAAAAGGTATGGTAGGAAAAGCAATTGGATTTACGCCACTTATCTTGCTTTTCGTAGGTTACTTAATTATTCCATTAGTATTTATTGGACTAACAAGTATGAATTCATCATTTAATACATTAACTTCTATGTAAGGAGGAATAAGACATGGAAAATGCATCAAAAGCACTACTTATGGCAGGTTCTGTTTTAATAGCTTTAATCGTTATTTCTTTACTTGTTATGTCTTTTACTTCCTTAAGAAGTTTAAGACAAACAGAAGAAGGCTTAACACGTGAAGAACAAGCTACACAATTTAACAGCCAATACGAGGCTTATTCTAGAAATTTATATGGAAGTGAAATATTATCTATTGTAAATAAAATAGATGATTATAACAAAATAGAAGCAGAAAATGAAGGTTATACAAGAATAGAAATTTACATTAATATAAAAAGTGACTTAAATAGTAACTATTTCAAAAAAGGAACTTATACATCTACTACATTGAAGAATGAAATAGCAAAAGTAGAGACAGAAGCAGAGAAAATGGGAAACAAAAGAATTACAAGTAAAAATCTACCAATTTATTCAAGATCAATTAGTCAACTAGCTAATATGAGAACAGCAGAAATTGAATATTTAGGATTTGAAACATCACAATATCAAGCAGAAGTAGCAGAATATAATACTTATAAAACTTTAGTAACCCAAATAAGAGCAAGAGTATTTAAATTTGAAAGCTTTGAATATGATAAAAATACAGGAAGAATAATAAAAATGAATTATTCTTTATAACTAGAAATAAATATTACATTTAAACTAAATTTATACATAAGGAAAGGGATGGTGTAAAGTATGGAAAATGCATCAAAAGCATTGCTTATGGCAGCAGGTGTATTAGTTGGTCTTTTAGTAATATCCATTGGTGTCATTTTATTTACAACCTTCTCTAATCTTGGAAAAAGTACAGCTGAGCAAATGGAAATGGATAAAACAGCAGAATGGAATCAGAATTATTTAAAATATTATGGTACAAACATTGTTACTAAAGATGGAAAACCAATACAAAGTCCTATTTTAGTAACAGCACATGATATTGTAAGTGTAGCAAACCACGCAAAACAAAATAACATTAACTATGAATTAGAAGGGCAGAGTAGTTATAACCCAAATACCTATTATGTGCAAGTGCAGGTAGGAAAAGAGGCAAATTTTGAAAAGAAAACAGATACGCAAATGAATGAATTCTTAAAAAGTAATAATTTAAAATCTTATATTTGTATAGAAGAACCAAAGGTAAGTAGTGTTACAAAGAGAGTTATGTACATTCATTTTGAAGAACAAAAATAAATGCAAAATTTGGCAAAAAAACTTATAAAATGTAATTGCATAAAGAAATAAAACATGTTATAATAAAAGAAGGAACGCAAAAGTGAAAAAAAACTTATTTGTTATAATAGGAACATTTTTAATTATCATTGCTATTTTATTTTATACTTATTATTCTTATCAAAAAATGCAATCTATAGCACAACAAAAGAATAAACAGTATGAAAGTTATACACAGAGCGAAATATTAGGTTCTTCCCTAATGAGCTTAATTCATAAAGCAATAGATGAAAATGAAAAAAATGAAATAGAAAAAGATGAACAAAATCGCTATATAGAAAATGAAGAAAATTCAATTCGCATTGAAGTTAAATTTATAGAAGCAGATACTACATTCCCAATGGAAGCAATTTACACCTTGGGTGCAGAAGAATTTATAAAAAACTATAATCATATGGCATTTATTTGTACAAAAAAGGAATATCACGAAAAAACCAAACAAATCAAATATTTATTATTTGAACAAATTTAATATATTGTTATTAATTTTTAGAGGAACATCCTATTCCACATAAATACCACAAAAAAAGATGTGTCCCTTTACAATAATAAAAACAAAGGAGGAATTTTATTATGGAGAATGCATCAAAAGCATTAATTATTGCAGGAGCAATTTTAATTTCAATTGTTATCATTTCATTAGGAGTTATGATAGTAAGTAATGTAATGGATACAATTAGAGGTGCTAATGTATCTGAACAAGAAAGGGAAGCTTATAATCAAATATTTGTATCATATGAAGGAACAAGATCAGGAACACAAGTAAGAGCTTTATGTGATAAAGTATTATCTCATAACCAAGGTTACCCAGATGATTTTTCAAGACACATTCAACTTTTGGAAAAAGATGCTTCATCAACAACAGCAGCTCCAACAGCAGCAGTTACTGCTAAAGAGATTTCAGATATTAAAGCAAAAATCAAAGCAGGAAGTACTTATACTGTTACAATTGGTTATGACCAAAACTCTGGATATGTAGTAGCAGTTGGAATTCAAGCAAAAACAAAATAAGTAAAGGAATAAAAGAATATGGAAAATGCAGCAGAAGCCTTATTGATGGGATTTGCTGTTCTAGTCTTTGCACTAGCCTTAACTGTTGGAATGACAGTATTTAGTAATGTAAAGTCAGTTTCAGATGTTGTGTTATATGCATCAGATGAAACCAATTATTATGATTACCAAGGAGCTACCGGTAAGGCTGCTCAAAACAGAATTGTAGGACTAGAAACAATCCTACCAACTTTATATAAATATTATCAGGAAAATTATACCGTATGTTTCCGTGAAGGTAATTATAATGAAGAAACAGGAGAGTTTGGAACAACAAAGCAACTTACTTTGTACACAACTCCTTCTGTTTACAAAACAAATTATAACTCTATATTGTGGGGAAAGTCTTATGATAGTATGATGAATGCAAAATATAATTCTTATTTTACAGGTGGTTATAATAAACAGGGAAGCAAAGAAATATTTTCCTTTGACCTAGAAGAAGAAACCTTAAGACATGAACCTTGGACAAGTAATTTAGATAAAACAAAAGAAAATTTAGACTGTTTCTTATGGGGAAAAACTTATACAAATCAAACAACAAATACTAATTATATTACATATGACGGTTTTATTAATCGCTATAAAGATTCAAAATTTGTAGAAACCATAGGAGAATATACATATTCTAGCAGTCAAGAAAGTGATACAGAAGATGGCTCAATAATAAGTAGCATAGTAAAAGCAAAAAAGAAAAGAATGATTATTTTTACCAAAATAAATTAAAAGGAGGAAACAAAAATGGGAGATAGTTTAATTACCATTGTAGCAATTTTTTTAGCAGCTATCTTAATGTTTGTTTTTCCACTTATGTCTATGTCTGATAGAACTGATGATGTATCACAATTAGCTGTTAAAACTGCTACTCAAGAATTTGTAGATAAAGTTAGAACTACAGGAAGAATGACATTAGATGAGTATGATAAATATGTATCTACTATATCTTCAACAGGAAACTCTTTCGATGTAGAAGTGGAATTACAAATATTAGATGAAAATCCTGGTGTAAAGACAACACAAGCAGAAATGACAAAAATAGGAGAAAACTTATATTATAATAAGTATACTAGCCAAGTAGAAGAAGAATTAAGTAACAATGGTGCAATAAGCTTAAAAGAAGGAGATAGAATTTCCGTTACAGCAAAAAATACAAATCAAACCATTTCACAATTGTTAAAGAATTTCTTTTATCAATTAGCAGGAAATGATACTTATCAAATTGCTGCTCAACATGGAGGAATTGTTACCGTAAATGGAACAAATGTAAGATAAACTAGGAAGGGCAGAAAAAAGCCCTTCTTTTTTTAGTAAAAGTAAGAAAGGAAAACAAATGAAGATACAACATTTAGCAATCATATTTGTTATTATCATGTTGCCAGTATCAATTGTTGTAGGCTATTATATTAATGCACAAATTGATACTATAACTCTGCAAACAGAATATGATAACAAATTGCTTACAGCAACTTATGATGCCATAAAAAGTTTTCAATTAAATACTATTAATAACAAGTATTCAACGATAAGCGATTCTAAAATAAGAGATATAGAAGCTTCTATTTCTTCTTTTTATAATTCTCTAGGAACAGAATTAGGTGCAACTGGATATAGTGCAGAAGAATTAAAAGAGTTTATACCTGCTATTGTATATACAATGTATGATGGATACTATATTTATGGTGAATACTACAATGACATTATTGCAGACTATCAATATAGTTTAAAACCATATGTTTATTATTCATGTAGATATAAAAAAGGAAATAATGATTTCGTAGTTAACTATACTTTAGATAATACAATTACAATATATGGTATAGTTAATGGTGAATATGTAGCAAAAACAGGAACATTAATAAATCCTAATAATGTTAGTGATATTAGAGTAGAAGAAAACGGAAATGCAATTTCTTTAACATATAGAGGAGTAACTATAGAAAGAGAAATCTTAACAGAACAACTAATTACTTTAGATGAAAACTCAAATGCTATTCGTGAAGAATACGAATATACAATTTATAACAATAGAAAAATATATAAAGATAACGCAGGATATTTTTGGAATAACAATAATAAAAAACAATATATTAGCGATAGCGATACATTAAGATACATAGATATTATGATGGTAGGAGGCCATTTATATTGTAATAGTGCAGCACAGTATTATAAAAATGCTTATGAATTTAGTACATGGGTAAATAGTAATATAGGAAATATTACACAAGCAGATGCTATAGATAGTAATGGAAATAAAATTAATGATTTTTCAGTAGATACAGGTTCAGAGAAAATATTTTTACTAGATAATGATAATGACCCAGAAGAACAAGGCTCAACCTTCCAAGAAAATAGAATATCAGTTATTAGAAGAACAATCGTTTCAAACTTATCAACAGCAATAGCAAATTTTAATACCAGTGCTAATACATACGAATTTGTAATGCCAGTATTCAATGAAGAAGATTGGGACAAAATTACAAGTAACATAGCAGTAACAACTTTCATGCAAGGTATTCCAATTGGAAGTAAATATTATAATAATTATTGCATTATTACAAATGATAAAAATAAGGAGTTTATATCTAAAGATTCTATTTATGTAATAACAGAAGATGGGCAAGTACATTTACCAACTTGTAAGAAATTGCTTGAAGAAAATAAAAAAGTAGTACAAGCATATAGTAATGTAGATTTTGAAAGACAATCTGTAGTAGCTGATGAAACTAGAGAATTTTACTTTTATCCACATGCAAATGAAAGATGTTATTATTGTATGGTGGATAGTGAACAGGCTTATGATGTAGATAATTTAATACAAGGAGAGGTAAAACAGTACAATAAAAATAACGATGAATATGAAATAGATACAGTAGCAACAAACAAATTAAATACAACAAATGTAAGAAAAGATTATTTAACAGCATTAGCAAGAAAGAGATATGAACTATATAGAAATATTGAAGCAGAAAATAGAAAATATACTTATAGAGTAAAACCTGTTATATTATCTGTAAACCCATCACCTATTAGTGTAATAATAAGAGCAGTAGGCGAAGTAAATGATATTGTAGGTTACGCAGTAACAGAAAATAATGTACCACCAACGAACTTTACAGCATGTAAGAGTCAACAAAATCTAACAGTAACAGTAGGAGGTTTAACACCAAATAAAACATATTATGCATGGGTAAAAGATGATGAAGGAAATATTAGTGACAGTAAAGAATTTACTACAAAAGAAATAGGAGATATTATCTTTACCGTAACACCAAGTACATGGACAAACCAAAGCGTTATTGTAACAGCAACCCTTACAAAAGCAGATATGGCATTACAAACAAGTAAAGACGGAGGAATAACATGGCAAGATACAGCAAGCCTATCATTTGAACAAAATGGAACTATGTGGGCAAGAGTTAGAGATTATACTAGTAAAATTGCATCTATTCAAATAACGAATATAGATAAACAAGCACCAATTATTACTAAAGTAGATACAACAACCAATAGTGCAACAGTAACAGCAACAGACCAAAATGGTTCAGGTATAAATGGATATGCAATAACAGAAACAAATGTAAAACCAACAAATGGATTCCAAGAATCAAATGTATTTGAAAATTTAAAACAAAATACTACTTATTATGTATGGGTAAAAGATGCAGTAGGTAATGTAAGTGAAAGTAAAGAATTTAAAACAGCACAAGTAACTGCATCAAGTGGAAATATTAGCTTTACTTTGAGTCCAAACAGCTGGACAAATGGAAGTGTAACAGTTACAGCAGTTACAAATATATCAGGATTTACACTAGAAACAAGTAAAAATGCAACAACATGGGAGAAGCAAAGCACTCAAGTTCTTGATACGAACGGAATAGTATATGCAAGATTAGTAGATAGTACAGGTCAATATAATGGTATAGCATCAATACAAGTTACAATTATTGATAAAGTAAAACCAGTAATAACAGGAGTAAATCCACAAACAAATAGTGTAACAATAACAGCAACAGATGAAGCAAGTGGAATAATAGGCTATATTGTAACAGAAAGTGCAAGTGAACCAAATAACTTTAATATGCTAACAAGTAGTACAAAAGAAATGAATATAAATGTAACAGGATTAAGAGATAATACTACATATTATGTATGGGTAAAAGATGCAGCAGGAAATGTAAGTCAAAGCAAACAATTTATAACGCCAAGAGCAACAAGAGAAGTAACCTATATATATGATGGTAATAGTCAAACAAGAAGTGTGTTACCTGGAAGCAATGTTCTTTCTCCAGGGTTTACACCTTCAAAAAGTGATTGCACATTCCTTGGCTGGACAAATAATCAAAGTTCTGCAACGCCTTTAAGCTCTTTAACTATGGGTGATAGTGATATTACATTATGGGCGGTTTGGAAAGCTTATGATAAAAATATTACTGCTTATCAAAATGGTGAATATAAAGGAGTTGGTTGGTTATCTAGCGAACCAAAAGATTTTCTAGCTTTCAATGAAGTTGTTGATACATCACTATATTCAGGAGTATTTATTGATGTAAGTATTGATCCTAATAATCCTAATGCTAGTTGGGGATTATATCAAAATGCAGGCAGTATGTTCAGAGGAGAAGGTTACATATTTAGTGTATATGTGTCAGATGGTACTACATTTAATATGTCATATATGCACAGGGCTTGGTTTTCAGATTGGCAAGGTGATTATCCTATTGATGACTATGGAACATATAATGGATTACAATGCACATTAAATGGTAACTTACTTCATATGAGTAATAATAGTTTTATAGTAAACTTTCAAACAAACAACACTTCTTCTGCAAGAATATATTGGAGAATGAGCATAATGAGTGGTTCTTCTAATCAGGAAGCACATGATGTATCTATATTTACACTAGTTAGACAATGCTACTTAATAGGTAGACAGTTTGTAAAATAAAATTATACTTACTAAATCAAAAAGAGTAATTATACAATTTCAAAGAGAGGGGAAATATTGATAAATTTTCCCCTCTCTTAATTTATAGATGAAAGTTTTGACAGTGGAAGAGATGAAATAAAGGTTCAAACAAAAATGGTTTACTGTGACAGAATTATTAAAAAAAATAAATTAAATTGATATGACAGATATATTTAAATACATATTAATTGTTATATAGAAATGTAAAATAATTATTATAAAAAATTAAAAAATTGGTTAAACTAAAGAAAACAGAATGTAAGGAAGGATAATCTTGAAAAGAAAAATCAAAATAATATTAATTTTAATAATTTTATTAATTGTATACATTTACATTGCTAATATAACATTATTTCCAAAAAATATTTTATTAATGCAAGGAGAAAAATTGAATTTTACTAACTTATGGGGAGTACAAATACAAGAGATAGGAAACTCTAATCCAAACATAGGAGAGTATAAAGCAGGATATCTAGTAGTTGCTTCAAGCACGACAGAAGGTAGTAGTTTACAAGATATTGGAAAAATAGAATTAAATTTAAGTCTATTTAATACATTTCCTATAAAAGAAATATCAGTTAATGTAATTCCAAAAACTACAGTAATTCCACTTGGAAATGCAATAGGATTAAAACTATATACAGAGGGGGTGCTAGTAGTAGGAATGACAGAAGTAGAAGGAAAGAAACCATACGAAAATACAGGAATCAAAGAAGGCGATAGAATTATATCGATTAACAATACAAAAATTTTATCTACAGATGATTTAATAGAAACAGTAAATCAATCAAAAGGAAAAGAAATATCAGTTAAATATATTAGGAATGAAGAAGAGGAAACAACAAGCATTGTACCAGTGCAAACAAAGGAAAAAGATTATAAACTAGGGTTATGGGTTAGAGATGCAGCAGCAGGAGTAGGAACAGCTACTTTCTATGTACCATCAACAGGAATGTTTGCTTCTTTAGGACATGGTATTACTGATATTGATACAGAAGAACTAATTACGATTAGTAACGGAGAGCTAGTAACAACAGATATTGTATCTGTTCAAAAAGGAGAAAAGGGAAAGCCAGGTGAAATTAGAGGAAGTATAGAAAGTGGAATAAAAATAGGTGAAATTGCTAAAAATACGAGTTTTGGAATTTTCGGAAAATTAACAAATAAGAATAGATTACAACTATCAAATGAAGAGATAGAAGTAGCAAATAGAAGTGAAATAAAAACAGGAAAAGCACAAATTATATGTGAATTAGAACAAGGAAATAAAAAAGAATATGAAATAGAAATACAAAGAATTTATATAAATAATCAAAAAGATAATAAAAGTATGTTAATTAAAGTAACAGATAGCGAATTATTAGAAAAAACAGGGGGCATTATACAACGGAATGTCAGGCTCACCAATTATACAAAATGGAAAATTAGTAGGAGCAGTAACACATGTATTAGTAAATGATCCAACAACAGGCTATGGTGTCTTTGCCGACATGATGTTAAAACAAATGGCACAAACTTAAAAATAGTACGAAGTTAAAAATAGTTTGTTATGTACTTTATTAGCAGTATATATATTTTATTTTTTCGTTCGTCCCAACTGCGAATAGTCTATAAATAAATTTTTGCTAACACTAAAAATTTATTAACAGACTATACCTTGTCGGTCCCCACACGGAGCTCACTTCAAAAATAGAATATATATACTGCTAATAGCACATTAATCTAGTAAAATAATTTTTAACTTCGTACTATTTATTAATGTAAAAGCATTGGAGCAATATTTGTAACACTTCCAGCGCCTAATGTTAAAATAATATCATCCTTTTCCGTATGCTCTTTTAAATATGAAACAATATCTTGAAACTCTGATATGTAAATTGCTTTTCTACCTAATTCCTTAATTTTATTAACAAGGTCATTAGAAGAAATACCATAAGTATTTACTTCTCTTGCTGCATAAATATCAGTAATAATAATATTGTCAAAATAAGTTAAACTATCGGCAAAATCATCTAATAAATTTATAGTTCTACTATAGGTGTGTGGTTGAAAAACAACCCATGAATGATTATATGTTTTTTTCTTTAAAGCGTTTGCTGTTGCTTTTATTTCTGTAGGGTGATGACCATAATCATCATAAATAGAAACACCATCAAATTGACCTATATATTCAAAACGTCTATGTGCTCCAGTATATTTCTTTAAAGCGGATTTCATATCTGATTTTGAAATACCATAAGCATCACATAAACTAATACAAGCTAAAGCATTTAATACGTTATGAGCACCAGGAATAGATAATTCAAATGAACTATAGAAGCGGTCATTATAATATACATCAAAGCGAGGAAAACCATTTTTATCAAAGGTAATGTTTCTTGCTAAAAAGTTTGCCTTTTCGTTTTGAACACCATAAGTAATTACTTTTGCATTGGTATATTCATGCAAATGAGAGCAATAGTCATTATCCAAGTTAACTACTAATAAGCCATTTTCGGGTAAAAGTTTAACATATTTAATAAATGATTGATTTATATTTTCAATATTTTTAAAATAATCTAAATGATCATTATCTATATTTAAAATAATTTCAGCTCTAGGATAAAACTTTAAAAAGCTTTCTACATATTCACATGCTTCAATAATAAAATGATTACTATTTCCAATACGATAATTTCCATCAATTGCTTTTAAATCAGCACCAACTTGAATAGAAGGATCTAATCCTGCTTCTAAAAAGCACATAGAAACCATAGAAGTAGTTGTTGTTTTTCCATGTGTACCAGAAATACAAATAGTATCATCAAAAGCCTTTGTAATAAGACCTAAAAAATCAGCTCTTTCCATAGTTTTTATACCAAGTTCTTTAGCTTTTACAAGTTCTGGATCATCCTCTTTAATTGCAGCAGTATAAACAACAAGGTCAGATTTTGCAACCATATTGACATCATGACCAATAATAACATGTATACCATCTAAATTAAGCTTTCTTGTTGTAGCAGATTCTGTGCAATCAGAGCCAATTACAGTAAAGCCCCAATGTTTTAAAATTTCTGCAATGCCACTCATGCTAACGCCACCGATACCGATCATATAAATAGATTTATATTGTTTTAATTCCTGTAAGTTAGTCAATAGAAGTGCCTCCTTTTTATAGTTGTTATATCTGTTAAAATAATATACTTTCGAGTAAGATATGTTAAAATAAAACTATTTAAAAAATAGAATTATTAAAATAAAGCAATATTAATACTAGTTAAATTCATAAGCTATTATATAATTTTTTTATTTAGTTTTCAATAGTTTTGAAAAAGTTCTAGTGTATAGTATGCATTTTTTAGAAAAAAGTGTGCATAATAGAAAATAAGAAAAAATATTTTTTTAAAATTTGTAAAAAACAGAAGGAAAAAATATATTTTTGACGAATAATATTATTGTACATAAGAAATGTACAAATATTAAAAACAGTAGAAAGAGGTGCTTAAAATGCAAATTACAGATGTACGTTTAAGAAAAGTAAATTCAGAAAACAGAATGAAAGCTGTTGCTTCTGTAACATTCGATAACGAATTCGCAGTACACGACATTAAAGTTATCGAAAGCCAAAATGGATTATTTATTGCTATGCCAAGCAGAAAAACTCCAAACGGAGAATTCAAGGATATAGCTCATCCAATCAATGCTGAAACAAGAGAGAAAATTCAAAAAGCTATATTAGAAGCTTATGAAGCTCCAGAAACTGAAGAAACATCAGAATCAGCAGAATAATATAAAAATCAAAAACCTTCCTATTATTATATAGGAAGGTTTTTTGTATTATTGCCAATTTGGACGCCATTTTTTTGGTAATTTATTGCCATTTTTGACAGGTCTTAAAAAATGCTGATATTTGTATGTTTGATTTTAAATTCTCAATTTAACCATTCTCTGAAATCGTAGTATTTGACGAAGAATCAAATGGCTGTAACAATTCATAAATGGCCTTTGCATAAATATTACATGATAATATAAGTTTGTTAATTTCAACAAATTCATCTGCTTGGTGACACATATCTTTATCTTTTGGAAAATTCATTCCAAAACAAATACAATTTGGGAATGCCCTTGCATAAGTAGCACCACCAATAGCTATTGGTTCGAAATGAGAATTACAAGCTTCGTTAAAAATAGAGCATAATTTTTGTACTAAAAAATTATCTTTTTCTATATACAAAGCAGGTTGAATTCTAAGAACAGAAACTTCACAGCTAAACTTTTCTTTAAATTTTTCAATTACTTCTTCTGGCTTTGTATGAACTGGAACTCTCAAATTTATGCTAATGCATACTTTATTATCCTTTATAAATAATTGAGAAGGATTTAAAGTAAGAGCACCAGATTCATCTTTTATATTTAGCTCCATATTTTTTCCTGTGTAATCATCGCCAATTAATTTACAAAAATCTTCAAATAAAGGAAAAGAAATATGCCATTTTGAAAAAATATGAGAAATTACAATAATCAATTTTGAAATAGCATTCTTTCCTAATTCTGGATGAGCGCTATGAGAGGCTATTCCGTAAGAAGAAATCTTTAAATGATGTTCATCAATTTTATATAAATCAATATCATAATCACATTCCTCTATAGTTTGTTTGCAGGTAGAAATAAGCTCGGACATATATTTACTATCTTTTAAGAATAAAGTAACACTACAAAATTTAGGCACAACATTAATAGCATTTTGATTGCAGTCGATTTCTTCAATACTTAACTGACTTTCTTGCATAGAAAGTCGATTACGAAGCGTATATTGAATTTCCGATAGCTTTTCACATAACTGAAGTGAAATAACTGATTTTTCTGCATAAATGCAAGGAAAATCACTATCTGGGCTAAAGCCTAAAGTAGGAATTTCTTCATGTTTTTTATAGTAATCAATACATTTCCAATCTTTTTCTTCATTTAAGCCTACAATTAACCTTACTCTTTTTTTAATAGCAATATTATTCTCCTTTAAATAGTCCATAACAGCCTTCATAGCATAAAGAGAAGCAATAACAGGTCCTTTGTCGTCCATAGCACCTCTACCGTAAATACAATTGTTACTAATGGTAGGAACAAAAGGGGAGTAGCTCCAATCTTCATCTTTAGCAGGAACTACATCTAAATGACCAATAATGCCAATAAGTTCTTCTCCTTCACCAAATTCTGCGAAGCCACAATAACCATCTACATTTTTAGTACGAAAGCCTAATGAGCTTGCTAAACTTAAAAAATACTTTAAACTATCAGAACACGCTTTTCCAAACGGAAAATGCGAATTATTTGTTTCTTCTGAAATGCTAGGGAAAGTGATTAAATCACAAACACTACTAACAATATTTCGTCTATTTTCTAAAATATATTTTTGAAACATAAAATACAACCTCCTGCTATTATATATATGAATGGTTTATCCAAATTATTCTGTATGTCTTTATTTTATAATAGAAAAATAGCTTTACTAATAGAAAAAGAGGTTTCTAATGAAAGAAACCTCTTGGGAGAAAAAGTTAAATCCAGTCATCCTGAATTCTTTTCAGCTCTTCTCTCTGTTCGTCATTTGAAATTCCAAAAGTATAGATGTAATAATGACCAGAGTTAAGAACTCTAACAATATTACAATCTTTAACTTTTGGGTTTTGATGTAATTCATCAAGAAATTCCGAATTCTTTTCCTTGTTTACCATCAAATTCCGAACATTGTAGTTACTTAAGTTAGCACTCAAAAATTTTTCCTCCTTATGCATAGACTTTTGCCTATATAATATTATTATACTATAAATATTAGAAAAATGCAAATCTAATGGTTTCTTACGATAGCATAAATTTTTTGTAGGAGAACTTTTGATAGAAATTTTTAAAATATTTATTTTATTGAATTTTTTGATTCCA
>CANRAM010000015.1 GCA_947628605.1 uncultured Clostridia bacterium
AAGAAACCAGCAGATACTCGTATGGGTAAAGGTAAAGGAGCTCCAGAATTTTGGGTAGCAGTAGTTAAACCAGGAAGAGTAATGTTTGAAATAGCTGACGTATCAGAAGAATTAGCAAGAGAAGCTTTAAGACTTGCTGCAAATAAACTACCAGTAAAAACAAAATTTATAAAAAGAGAAAATGAAATAGGTGGTGATAATGATGAAGATAAATAAAATAAATGAAATGTCTTCACCAGAACTTGAAAATGAGTTAAGTGAATTGAAAAATGAATTATTTAAATTAAGATTTAGCTTAGCCACAAATGGATTAGATAATCCAATGAAAATTAAGGAAGTTAAAAAGAATATAGCTAGAATAAAAACAGTGTTAAGACAAAGAGAACTAGCAAATAAAAATTAGAATACTGCATTTTAAATGTTAGTTTTTAGCTAGAAAGGAGTAACATATGGAAGAAAGAAATCTTCGTAAAACAATGATTGGTACAGTAATATCTAATAAAATGGATAAAACAGTTGTAGTTGCTGTTAAAACCAACGTAAAACACAGTGTTTATGGAAAAATTGTTAAAAAAACATATAAACTAAAAGCACATGATGAAGAAAATAAATGTCAAATTGGAGACGAAGTTAAAGTAATGGAAACACGTCCATTATCTAAAGATAAAAGATGGAGAGTTGTAGAAATTACAAAAAAAGCAGTAATTAAATAGAAGTTATAAATTTAAAGAAGGAGGAAGAGGCTAGAATGGTACAACAACAAACAATTTTAAAAGTTGCAGATAATACTGGAGCAAAAGAAATTATGTGTATAAGATGCTTAGGTGGTTCATATAGAAAATATGCAGGTATTGGCGATGTTATAGTTGCTTCTGTTAAAAGTGCTACACCAGGTGGCGTTGTAAAAAAAGGAGAAGTTGTAAAAGCAGTTGTAGTTAGAACAAAAAAACCACAAAAACGTGCAGACGGTTCATATGTTAGATTTGATGAAAATGCTGCTGTTATTATTCGTGACGATGGTAATCCAAAAGGAACTCGTATATTTGGCCCAGTAGCAAGAGAATTAAGAGAAAAAGAATATATGAAAATATTATCTTTAGCACCAGAAGTTCTATAAAAAATGCTTGAAATTAAGAAAAAGAGGTGAAAAACTATAATGAAAATAAAAAAAGGTGATAATGTTAAAGTTTTATCTGGAAATGATAAAGGAAAAACAGGAGAAGTTTTAGAAGTTATACCTAAAAAACAAAAAATTATTGTAAAAGGTGTTAATGTTAGAAAAAAACACGTAAAACCTAGAAAACAAGGCGAAGAAGGTGGCATTATACCAGTAGAATGTGCAATATATGCGGACAAAGTAAATGTTGTATGTCCAAAATGTGGTAAAGCTACAAGAATAGGTTATAGTATAGAAAAAGATGAAAAAGTTCGTATTTGTAAAAAATGCGGTGCAAAAATAAAATAGGAAGGAGGTTTTTTAGGCAATGGAAAAATTAAGAGAACAATATGAAAAAGAAGTAGTTCCAGCATTAATGAAAAAATTTAATTATAAATCTATTATGCAAGTTCCAAAACTTGAAAAAATAGTTATTAATATAGGTTTAGGAGATACAAAAGATAATCCTAAATCATTAGAAAATGCAATGAATGACTTAAGCATTATAACAGGTCAAAAACCAGTTATAACAAAAGCAAGAAAATCAATTGCTGCATTTAAGTTAAGAGAAGGTGCAAATATTGGATGCAAAGTTACTTTAAGAAGTGTAAAAATGTATGAATTTGCATATAAACTATTTAATGTAGCTCTTCCTAGAGTTAGAGATTTTAGAGGTGTATCTGCAAATTCATTCGATGGAAGAGGAAATTATTCAATGGGTGTTAAAGAACAATTAATATTCCCTGAAATCGAATATGAAAAAATAGATAAATTAAGAGGTATGGATATTATATTTGTAACAACTGCTAAAACAGATGAGGAAGCAAGAGAATTATTAACTTTACTAGGAATGCCTTTTAAAGCATAGAAGAAGGGAGATATAAATATGGCTAAAAAGTCAATGATTGTAAAGCAACAAAGACCACAAAAATATAAAACAAGAGAATATAACAGATGCAAAATATGTGGAAGACCACATGCTTACATTAGAAAATATGGAATTTGTCGTGTATGCTTTAGAAAAATGGCTCACGAAGGAGAAATTCCAGGTGTAAAAAAAGCAAGTTGGTAATTTAAAAATTGAATATATAAATTTAAAAAAATATGAATTTTAAGAAGGAGGGGAAAATAGTGAATATTACTGACCCAATAGCAGATATGTTAACAAGAATTAGAAATGCAAATACTTCAAAACATAAAACAGTGGATATTCCAGCATCTAATGTAAAAAGAGCTATTGCTGAAATATTATTTAAAGAAGGATATATTAAAGCTTTTGAAGAAATAAATAATGATAATCAAGGTATTATAAGAATAACAATAAAATATGATGAAAAAGGAAATAGAGTAATTGCAGGATTAAAGAGAATTAGTAAACCTGGTTTAAGAGTGTATGCAAATCACGAAGAATTACCAAAGGTATTAAATGGACTAGGAATTGCCCTAATTTCTACATCAAAAGGAATTATGACAGATAAAGAAGCAAGACAACTTGGCGTAGGTGGAGAAGTTTTAGCATATGTATGGTAATTTAGAAATTAGAGGTTATAGAAAAGTTAAATATTAAATAAAGAGGTGAAAAAAAACAATGTCAAGAATAGGAAATAGTCCAATTACTGTACCAGATGGTGTTGAAGTTAAAATTGAAGGTAAAAAGATAACAGTAAAAGGACCTAAAGGAACTTTAGAAAGAGAAATACATAAAAATATAAATGTTACTATGGACAATAATGTTATTACTGTTACAAGACCAGATGATGAACCTGAAAATAGAAGTTTACACGGATTAACAAGAACTTTAATAAATAATATGATTCACGGTGTAAAGGAAGAATATACTAAAGAATTACAAATAAATGGTGTTGGTTATAGAGCACAAAAACAAGGTAATAAATTAGTTATGAATTTAGGATATTCTCATCCAGTAGAAATGGAACAACCAGAAGGTATTACATTTGATGTTCCAAATCCAAATACAATTATTGTAAGAGGTATAAACAAAGAAGTTGTTGGTCAAACAGCAGCTGTTGTAAGAACAAAGAGACCACCTGAAGTATATAGAGGTAAAGGTATTAAATATGCAGATGAAGTTATTAGACGTAAAGAAGGTAAAGCAGGTAAGAAGTAATAGTTAGAATTTGGAGGATAAAATTATTATTAATTTTAATGTTTAGATATCCGAAGAAAGAAAGGAGAAAGAAATGGTAAAGAAAACAGATAGAAAAGCAGAAAGAAAAAGAAGACATATCCGTGTTCGTAGAAAAATAAGTGGAACAGCTGAATGCCCAAGATTATGTTTATATAGAAGTAATACAAATATTTATGCACAAATTATTGATGATGTAGCTGGAACAACACTTGTTAGTGCTTCTACATTAGATAAAAACATAAAAACAAAATATTCAAATAAAGAAGCCGCAAAAGAAGTTGGTTCACTAATTGCGAAACGTGCTTTAGAAAAAAACATTGAAACAGTCGTATTTGATAGAAGTGGATATATATACCAAGGTATAGTAAAAGAATTAGCAGATGCTGCACGTGAGGCTGGCTTAAAATTCTAATAAAAATGGATAACAAATATCCTAAAAGATTAAGAAGGAGGTAAATAACCTAAATGGAAGAAAATGCAGTTGAATTAAAGGAAAAAGTTGTAGCTATTAATAGAGTTGCTAAAGTTGTAAAAGGTGGAAGAACTTTTCGCTTTAGTGCAGTAGTAGTTGTTGGAGATGAAGCAGGGCACGTTGGTGTTGGAAATGGTAAAGCTGCTGAAGTTCCAGATGCTATTAAAAAAGCTATTGAAGATGCAAAAAAGAACTTAGTAACTGTTCCAATAGTAGGAACAACAATTCCTCACGAATATGTTGGAAAATTCGGTAGTGCAAATGTATTGTTAAAACCAGCAGCAGTTGGTACTGGAGTTATAGCAGGTGGTAGCGTAAGACCTGTTCTAGAACTTGCTGGATATAAAGATATTAGAACAAAAGTTATAGGAACTAACAATCCTAGAAATGTTGTATATGCTACAATTACTGGATTATCTAATATGAAAACTATTGAAGAAGTTGCTAAAAAAAGAGGAAAAAAAGTAGAAGATATAATGTAAAATATTCACTATAATATAAGGAGGTGCTACAATAATGAAATTAGACGAATTAAGTCCAGCTATTGAAAAAACAGCTAGAAGAAGAGTAGGTCGTGGAGTAGGTTCAGGACTTGGAAAAACTTCAGGAAAAGGACATAAAGGTCAAAAAGCTAGATCTGGCGGAGGAGTTAGAAGAGGATTTGAAGGTGGTCAAACACCATTATATAGAAGATTACCAAAAAGAGGATTTACTAATATTCACGCTAAAAAATATGTAGAAGTAACATTAACAATGTTAAACAAATCTAAAGCTACAGAAGTAAGTGCAGAAACTTTACTTGCAGAGAACATTATTTCAAAAATAAATGATGGTATTGTAATTCTTGGAACTGGTAAATTAGAAAAGAAACTTACAGTTAAAGCAAAAAGATTTACAAAATCAGCTGCAGAAAAAATAGAAGCTGCAGGTGGAAAGATAGAGGTGATTTAATTGTTTAAAACAATACAAAATGCCTTAAAAACACCAGAAGTTAGAAAGAAATTATTATATACTTTAGTATTAATTATTATTTTTAGATTAGGATGTTTTTTAACAATTCCAGGAGTAGATGCTTTTGCACTAAATGAAGCAATGCAGTCTTCAAATGGAGTTGCAGGATTAATTAATATTATTTCAGGAGGAGCTTTTTCAAGATTTTCAATATTTGCTATGACAATTAGTCCATATATTACAGCATCAATAGTTATACAATTATTATCAATGGTAATACCTGCATTAGAAAAATTAGCAAAAGAAGGTGGAGAAGAAGGAAGAAAGAAAATGAATAGGTATACTAAAATTCTTACAATTGTACTTGCAATTGTAGAAGCATTAGGACTTTATCTATCATATAAATCTTCAGGAATTTTCATTAATCCAGGATTTTTAACAGGATTTATTGTTGTACTTTCACTTGTTGCAGGTACAGCAATACTAATGTGGTTAGGAGAACAAATTACTAATAAAGGAATAGGAAATGGAATTTCTATAATTATCTTTATAGGTATTGTTTCAGGACTACCAGGAGTAGTTACTACATTATGGAATTTAATATTAGGTAGTGGAGCATTTAGTACAACAGGATTGTTATTAGCTCTTGGAATTATAATTGGAGCAATTATACTAGTTGCAGGAGTTGTGTTTGTACAAACAGCAGAAAGAAGAATACCTGTACAATATTCTAAAAAAGTAGTAGGAAGAAAAATGGTAGGAGCACAAAATACACATATACCATTAAAACTTGCATATGCAGGAGTAATGCCAGTTATTTTTGCTTCATCATTTATGACATTTCCAGCTATAATTTTACAAATATTTATTAAAGGTATAGAAACACAAAGTGGATTTTGGGCTGGATTATATAAATTTTCAATAGCAACATCAACATCAGCTGTTCCAATAGGATACACAATTGCTAATGCTATTGTATACTTATTACTAATTGTTGGATTTACATTTTTTTATACATATGCAACATTTAATCCAGCAGAATTATCAAGCACTATAAAAAGAAATGGTGGATTTATTCCAGGAATAAGAGCAGGAAAACCTACAACAGAATACTTATCTTCAGTAATTTCTAAAATTACTTGGTTTGGAGGATTTTTCCTAAGTATTATTGCTATTATACCTATGCTATTAAGATTTACAGGTTTAAATATAGCATTTGGTGGTACATCTATTCTTATTGTGGTTGGTGTAGCCTTAGAAACAGTACAACAATTAGAATCTCAACTTGTTATGAGACATTACAAAGGATTCTTAGAATAAAGGAAAGAGGAAAGAATTTAAAAATTAAGTTCTTTCTTTTTTTAATATAACAATTTTTTACTTTCTTTACAAAATTTTTTCACAAATTGAACATATATAATATATAAAATATAAATTGTAGGAGGAGTAAAAAAGTTATATATTATATAATACAAACATAGGAGGAATGCTAGAAAATAAACAAAAGAGGTGAAATATCCAAAACTTAAAATATTTTTAAAAAGATGCTAAAAGTCGAATTTTGGCATCTTTTGTCGATGAAAAGTTCTTTACAAATTAAAAAAAATAGTGTATTATATATTTGTTATTTCAAGAAAGGATTCAAAAACTTAATTTTGAAACAGTTCTCTGAAAAATTTAGATCTAAATTAAAATCCAAAATGGAAAAATGAATAATAGGAGTGTGATGCTATGTATGGATTGTTGCAATAAAAAATGTATAAGTTTGGTAACACTAGTTATAAGTATTGTGCTACTTATACAAACCAATGTATTAACAATTCTTATATTTAATTTAAAAGGTGAAATTACACGAAACAGTGTAGAAAAAGTACAAGAAGTACAAGAAAAAAATGTAGACTACAAAAATGAAACACAAGAAGAATGGAAATTAATTATACCAAAGATAAATATAGAAACAAGTATAAAAGAAGGAACAGATGAAGAAGTTATAAATAATAATATAGGTCATTTTCAAGAAACTCCTTATATATGTGGAAACATAGGTTTAGTTGGAGCAAGTTGTGGATATGAAAAAAACTATTTTTCTAACTTGGATGAATTATCAAATGGAGATGTAGTTATTTATATAAAAGGAAACGATAGAAAAGAATATAAAGTAATAGAAAATACTATAATAAATGAAACTGATTGGTCATATTTACATAGTACAAGTGATAATAGAATTACTTTAATTACAGGAATATTAGAACAACCACAAAAAAGAAGATGTGTACAAGCAGTAGAAATTTAATATAATAAAATATAAAAAAGAAAGGAAAAAAATATATGAAAATTATAAAGAAATTATTAATTACAATGTTACTTACAATTATTATTACAAATATATTTTGCAAATCGAAAGCAGTTATAGAAGAAGGAAAAACAAAAGTTATAGGAACGTGGATAGGAACTATGGAATATGCCTATAAAGGAGAAGATAGAACAATGGTTACAAGGTCGTGCGAAGAAAGACCTGCGTATTCTATGAAAAAAACTAATGAAAGAACAGAATTTATAGTTAGCGAACTTACACCATATAATAACAAAGAAATAAAAAACATATTAAAAAATGGATATGGCTGTAAAACTTATGAAGAATTAAAATGTATGAATCAAGTAGAAGCATTTTTTGCAACACAAGAAGCTATTTGTATTGCATTAGAAGATAGAAATATAGAAGACTATGTAACAGAAAGTGAGCAAGCAAGAAGAATTTTAGATGCAACAAAAAATATCTTAAAAAATGCAAGTAATGAACAAGAAGAAGAAATACAAATAGAGGAAATTAATAGCGAGTGGGTAAATTATGCAAAGGATAATAATTATAAATATAAAGAATATATGGTTAATTCATTAAATGAAACAAATGGCAATATTATTGTTGAACAAGGCAATAATATAAAAATTATAGATGAGTATGGAAATATAAAAAATGAATTTAAAGCAAATGATAAGTTTTATTTGCTAGTACCAAAAGGAATAGAGCAAGAAGTAACAGTGAAATTATCGTATGAAAAAGATTCAATAGCCGTATTTACATCAAAAAAAGAAAATGATGATAATAATAAATTTATAATTTCACAACCAGGAATAGATACAATACAAAAAGAATTGAATATTAATGTTAAAGGAAATTCAAAAATAGAAATAACAAATAAGGATAAAGAAACAAATGAAGCTATTTCAGGAAATGTATTTTCAATACAAAAAGAAAATGGAGAAGTTGTTATGGATAACTTAATTACAAATGATAATGGAAAAATAAGTGTTACATTAAAACCGGGTAATTATTATTTAAAGCAAAATAGTGCAGTAGAGGGTTATACTATAAACAAAGCCTTAATAAATATAAAAGCACAAGATAATCAAACAATTAATATAAATGTAATGAGTACAAAAGGAAGTACAGAAGAAACAGTTTATACGGATTATAAAGTAAATGTAACAGAAGAAAGTAAAGATATAATAGAAAAAAACATTACCGAAGAAACAAATGTAGAAACAACAAATATAAATAAAGAAATTATAAACCAAACCAATCAAACTAATTTGCATAATGTGAACAATTTTATAAATACTACTAATAGAAAAAATATTTTAAATTTAGAAAAAGAGAACTTTTATAGAAATCAAATACAAGAAGAAGTAACAAATTCTAAAACATTAGAAGGAGAAAATAACGAATTAACAATGACAAGGCAAGATTATATAAACTATATGGATATGGTTATGGCAAATTCAGCTAAACTACCAATTTTACCAGTAGCAAGTAGATAAAATATATAAATTAAATAATTGACAGAAAAATAGTTTAAATATATAATGTTTTGTGTAGTAAAAGATAGTTTAGAAAGGAAAGTTATATAATGTTTTCACAATTGATAGTGCTTATAATATTAATATTTATTAATGCATTTTTTGCAGCAAGTGAAATAGCGTTTATATCATTAAATGATGCGAAAATAGCTAAACAAGCCAAAAGTGGCAATAAAAAAGCAAAGCAAATACTAAAAATGTTAGAAAATCCAAGTGGATTTCTTGCAACAATACAAATAGGAATTACACTTGCAGGTTTTCTATCTAGTGCTTTTGCATCAGAAGCATTTGCAAGTCAACTAGCACCAATTTTAAATAATATTATACCAGCTATTTCAGTAAGTGTGTGGAATAGTATATCAATAGTATTAATAACAGTAATATTATCATTCTTTACATTAGTATTTGGAGAACTTGTTCCTAAAAGACTTGCTATGAAAAACTATGAAAAAATTGCATTTGCAACAATAGGTATAATTAGATTTATAAACATAGTTGCAACACCATTTGTAAAGTTATTAACATATTCTACCAACATAATTTCAAAGCTGTTTGGAGTATCTGAAAAAGATGAAGAAATTGTAACAGAAGAAGAAATTAGAATGATGGTAGACGAAGGTGAAGAAAAGGGCTCTATAGAAGAAGGAGAAAAAGAACTTATTAATAATGTATTTGAATTTAATGATAAAACAGCATCAGAGATTATGACACACAGAACAGATATTTATGCTATAAATATAGAAACAAATGTGAACGATTTAATTGAAGAGTTAGAAGAATATAAATACAGCAGGATACCAGTATATGAAGAAACAGTAGATGAAATAAAGGGAATTTTATATTTAAAGGACTTGCTAAAATATGTTAGAGTAAAAAGAAATATAAAATTAAAAACTATTATAAGACCTGCATATTTTGTAGCACGTTCAAAACCAATAGACGAAATATTTAAAGAATTGCAAAAAAATAATAATCAAATAGCAATAGTATTAGATGAATATGGTGGAACAGCAGGATTAATTACTATGGAGGACATTTTAGAAGAACTTGTTGGAGATATATTCGATGAATATGATGAAAGAGAAGTTGAATATGAAAAAATAGATGACAATACTTATATTGTAAGTGGAAGTATAAGTATAGGAGATTTAAGTAAAATACTTGAAGAAGAAGTAGAAGAAGGAGATTACGAAACACTATCAGGGTATTTACAAGAAAAACTTGGAAGGATTCCAGAAGATACAGAAAAACCAATAATAGAAACAAAAAATATTACTTATAAAATAGAAGAATATGAAGATAAGAGAATTATGAAAGTAAAAGTATGTAAAAACAACAATGTAGAGGAAGAAAAAAAAGAAGAATAAATGTTAAAAAACATATGTGAAAGGAATAGAAAATGGAACAAGTAGTGAATTTTATAAAAACGAATAAAATAAAAATTATAGTAATAATTGTTGCTATTATACTTTTAATTTTTGGAATTAAGAGTACAACAAAGAATAATAAGAAAGAATATAGTGTTACAGAAATAACAAAATATAATTATTTTCAATTAAATGAAAATGGAAAATATGGAGTTATAGATGTAAAAGGAAATACAATAGTAGAGCCTATATATGATAGTGTAAAAATACCTAATCCAGAAAAAGCTGTTTTTATATGTGTAAAAGATAACAATAATATAGTATTAAATGAAAATAACGAAGAAATATTTCAACAATATGAAGAAGTTAGTGAAATATCAATTAATGGTGTTGTAAGTAATCAACCATATGAAAAAGAAGTTTTAAAGTATAAAATAAATGGAAAATATGGATTAATTAAATATGACGGAAAAGTTGTAACAAAACCAATTTACGAAGAAATAAAAGGATTAAGCAATAAAGAAAGTGAATTATTAGTAAAAAAAGACGAAAAATATGGAGTAATAAATCAAAAAGGTGCAGAATTAATAGCAAATGAATATGATGATATAGTTGCAGATGGGTTTTATACAGGAGAAAGTAAATATGGTCTATCTGGGTATATAGTATCAAATAAAACAAAAGATGGATATAGGTATGGTTATATTGATTATAAGCAAAATAAAGTATTAGATGTAGAATATAATAATATTTCAAGGATATTAGAAACAAACGAAAAAAGTAATGTATATTTAATTGTTTCAAAAAATGGTAAATATGGTGTATTAAAAAATAATAAAGAATTAATAAATTGCGAATATCAAGGAATAGAATATGAAAGTAATAATAAACTTTTTGAACTTCAAAGAAATTCAAAATATGGTATAGCAGATATGAATGGAAAAATAGTAATTCCAATAGAATATTCTGAAATTGAAGTAAAGGGTACTTACTTGCAAGCTATGAAAAACGAAGAATATAAATATTTTAATACATCAGGGGAACAAGTTAACAGTTCAGAATATACAGCTATGATAAAAACAGATAATAACAAATATTATATAACAATTAATACAGACGGATTTTATGGAATAGTTGATGGTTCAAAAAAACAACTTGTAGAAAATAAATATAACTATTTAGAATATTTATTTGATGAATATTTTATAGCATCGAATCAAGAAGGAAATTTAGGTATTATTAATACAAAAGACGACACAGTTGTAGATTTTAAATACGAAGTGTTGCAAAAGATTGATAATACTTGCATAGTAGAAGCTAAAATATTAGGTGAAAATAAAACTGAACTGTATTCTAAGAAAATAGAAAAAATATTTTCGAATATAAATACTTATATACACAAAACAGACGAATATGTACAAGCATCATCTCGGAGAACAAATAAAGTATTTTGATTATGACGGAAATGAACTATTAGCTAGAAATTTATTTATAAATAACAAATTATATACATCTTATAATGGTGAAAAATGGGGATTTATAGATAAAAATGATAACACAGTTGTAGAGTGTAAGTATGATAGAGTAACAGAATTTAATGAATATGGATTTGCTGGAATATGTGAAAATAATAAATGGGGAGTTATAGACGAAAATGGAAATATAGTACAAGAACCAATTTATAAAATAGATGAAACAAATTCTGAGCCAGAATTTTTAGGAAAATACTATAAAGTATATTATGGATATGGAGAAAGCTATTATACGAACAATATAGAAGAATAAAAGTATATTAAAGGAGAGTTTTTTATGTATAATGAGTTTGGAATAAAAAAAGAATTATTAAATTTAGCAAGTGAGGTAGAAAAAGAAATAAAAGTACAATTTGAAGACATAGAAGAAATATGCGAGTATAATAGCTTAAAAGTTTTAAATGCATTTAGAGAAAATAACATTTCAGATATGCATTTTAACCAAACTACAGGATATGGATATGGTGATATAGGAAGAAATACAATTGAAAAGGTTTTTGCAAAAGTTTTAGGTGCAGAAGATGCTTTAGTGCGTAGTCAATTTATTTCAGGAACGCACGCACTTACAGTTAGTTTATTTGCTTTTTTAAGACCAGGTGATACCTTCCTTAGTATTACAGGAAAGCCATATGATACATTAGATAGTGTAATTGGAATAGAAGAAAACGAAAGTTCATTAAAAGCATTTGGAATAAAATATGAACAAATTGATTTAATAAATAATGAATTTGACAAAGAAAGTATTATAAATAGAGTAAAAACTGGAAATGTAAAATTGATTGAAATACAACGTTCAAGAGGATATGCAAACAGAAATAGTATACAAATTGAACAAGTAGAAGATATAATAAAAGAAATAAGAAAAGTAAATAAAGAAGTTATAATTATGATAGATAACTGTTATTGTGAATTTGTAGGAAAAATAGAACCATTAGAAGTAGGAGCAGATGTTATAGTAGGTTCTCTTATAAAAAATTTAGGAGGAGGGATTGCACCTAATGGTGCGTACATAGCAGGAAGAAAAGATTTAGTAGAACTTTCTGCACAAAGATTAACTGTACCAGGTCAAGGAAAAGAAGTAGGACCAAGTTTAGGAATGAATAAATTATTATTACAAGGATTATTTTTCGCACCAAGTGTTGTAGCAAGTAGTTTAAAAACAGCAGTATTTGCAAGTAGAATGCTTGAAAAATTAGGATACAATCCTTCACCAAAATACAATGAAAAAAGAGCAGATATTGTACAAACAATTGCATTCGGAGAAAAAGAGTCACTTATAAAATATTGCCAAGGTATTCAAATGGGGTCTCCAGTTGATGCAAGTTCTATACCAGAACCTTGGGATATGCCAGGATATCAAGACCAAGTTATAATGGCTTCAGGAGCTTTTACACAAGGTTCATCTATTGAATTATCGTGTGATGCACCAATACGTCCACCATATATAGCATTTATGCAAGGTGGTCTTACATATGAATACGGAAAATTAGGAGTATTAAAAGCAATTAGTAATATGAAATAAAAGATGCCTTTGGAGGAAAAAGATGAAGAATGTAATAATAATGGGAAGACCTAGGTCAGGAAAATCAACGCTAGCGACTATGTTAGCAGATAGATATAATTATCAAATTATAAGAACAGATGCTATAAGAAATTCATTTAGAGATGTATTTCCAGAGATGAATATAAAAGCACATACAGCTATAAAAAGTGAAAAATTTCAAAAATTTGTAAAACATTTTTTTGATTATAGTGTAAAATCTGCTAGAAACAATAATTTTAAATTTGTACTAGAAGGATGTGAAATTACTCCAAAAGATTGCAAAGATTTATATGCAAATGAAAACTTAATTTATGTTTTAGCACAAAAAGATATTACACCTGAAGAAATGGCTAGCAATATAAGGAAATATGATACTGCAAAAGATTGGACAACAAAAATGACTTATGAAGAGTTATTAAGTTACTGTGAAGCTTCTATTAATAAAGCAATTAAAATAGAAAAAGAATGTAAAGAACTAGGACTAGCCTTCTATGATACTTCTAAAAATAGAAAAAATGTATTAGAAAAAATTATAGAAGATATTAATATTAATAGTTAAAGAAAGCAGGAATATAAATGGAAAAAAGACCCATAATATTGCAGGGAGCAATGGATATAGAAATAGAATATTTTAAAAAAGTTATAAAAAATTTAAAAGTATTAAATTTATATGGTTACGAAACTTATGAAGGGGAATATGAAGATTATCCAATAATTATAAGCAAAACCAATGTTGGATTAATAGAAAGTGCAGTTTGTACATTTTGTGCAATTACTAAATATAATCCAATAGCTATAATAAGTCAAGGAACAGCTGGAGCTTGTAGTAAGGATATTCATAAAAACGACATTGTAATAGGATGTGAGTGCTTAAATATAAATTCATACATAACAAAAGGTAAAAGCGAAAATGAAGGAATATTACCATTAGAATGGGAATTATTAACTTTTAAAGAAGGTAAAGATGAACTTATAAAGTATAAAGCAGATGAAAAGCTATGTAAAATAGCACAAAGTAAGGAAGAATTTGCAGTAGGAAATGTAAAACAAGGGATTATTGGAAGCGGAGATGTATGGAATAATGAAATAGATAGAATAAAATGGTTTAATGAAAAATATGGTATTTTATGTGAAGATATGGAAACAGTTGCAACATATAGTATTTGTAAAAAAATGAATATTCCAGTATTAGGAATTAGAGTAATTTCTGATAATTCAATATTAAAAGAAGAATATGATAGAAATGTTGCAATAGAAGCACGGAAAATATACATTAGAAGTTGTGAAAGAACTAATAAAAATATATAAGGAGAAATAATGAAAGTTATTGTTATAGGTGGAGGCCCAGCACGGAATGTTAAGTGCAATTAGTGCAAGTAAGTATGGAAATGATGTAACTATATTAGAGAAAAATAATATATGTGGTAAAAAACTGTTAATTACAGGAAAAGGAAGATGTAATATAACAAGTAGTTTGAATATATCTGAATTTATAAAAAACGTTCCGGGAAACGGTAAATTTCTTTATAGTGCATTTAATAATTTTTCAAATAACGATATAATAAAAATCTTAGAAAAACATAATGTGAAAGTAAAAGAAGAAAGAGGCAATAGAATATTTCCTGTAAGTGATAAATCAATTAGTGTATTAAATGCTCTAATAGAAGAATTAAATAGTGTAGGTGCAAAAATATTAACAAATACTGAAGTAAAAGACATTTTGTGTGAAAATAATGTAGTTAAAGGAGTAAAAGTAAAAACAGCAAATGAAGAAAAAACAATTTTTGCAGATAAAGTAATATTAGCAACAGGAGGAGCAAGTTATAAAAGTACAGGTTCAACAGGGGATGGATATAAACTAGCAAAAAAATTAGGTCATAATATAACAAAAATAAGAGCATCACTGGTTCCACTTGTTTGTAAAGAAATTCGGAATGTGTAAAAACTTGCAAGGATTAAGTTTAAGAAATGTAAGTGTTAAATTTTTAAATATAGAAAATAAAAAAACTATATACGAAGATTTTGGAGAAATGTTATTTACACATTTTGGAGTATCAGGGCCAACAATATTAAGTGCATCTGCACATTTGTTAAGAACAAAAAATATAGAAAGTTTATTAAAAGATAATAAAATAAAATTATTAATAGATTTAAAGCCAGCATTATCAGAAGAAAAATTAGATGCTAGAATTTTAAGAGATTTTGAAGAACAAAAAAATAAACAATTTAAAAATGCTTTAGATAATTTACTTCCTAAAAAAATAATTAACGAAGTTATTATAAAATCAAATATTTCTCCAAATAAAAAAGTAAATGAAATAACAAAAAAAGAAAGGTATAATTTAATACAGGCATTAAAAAAGTTTGATGTTACAATAAAAGACTTTAGGGATATAGATGAAGCAATTATTACAGCGGGTGGAATAGATATAAAAGAAATAAATTCATCTACAATGGAATCTAAGTTAATAAAAGGACTATTTTTTGCAGGAGAAGTAATTGATGTAGATGCATATACAGGAGGTTTTAATTTACAAATTGCATATTCAACTGGCTATACAGCTGGGATGAATTAGTATGGAGGGATAATGGAAAAGTTTAAAACACTTGAAAAAAACGTATCAGGTCAAATAGTTGAAAAAAAATCTAAATTTATAGCAAACGTTTTTTATGTAGAATCGGTAGAAGAAGCGGAAGAGATTATAAAAGATATTAAAAAGAAGTACTATGATGCAAGGCATAATTGTTATGCATATGTTATTAATGAAGAAGATGATATAATACAAAAAAGTAGTGATGACGGAGAACCTTCACGGTACGGCAGGTGCTCCAATACTTGCAATTCTTAAAGCAAATGAATTATACAATGTTTTAGTTATTGTAACAAGATATTTTGGTGGAATTTTATTAGGAACAGGAGGTTTAGTAAGAGCATATACAGGTGCTACTAAAAAAGCATTAGAAGATGCTAAATATATTTTTAAACAAATTGGTGAAGAAGTAAAAATTACAATTGAGTATTCAGTTGCCGAACAATTTAAATATTATTGTAGAAAAAATGATATAAATATTATTAAAGAAGAATATTCGGAGAAAGTAGAATTTTTGATAGAAATAACTACAAAAAAATTTAATAAAATGATAACTGATTTCGAAAAACTTCAACTTAAAATGACAAAATTTGAAATAATAGGTAAAAAATATATAAAAACAACCATTGATAATTAAAGACTTTCCAAAGAAATTTGAAAAAATTTCCAGAAAACTATTGCATTTAAAATAAAAAAATAATATAATTCGAAATGTAAATTTTTTACAAATTATTTTATGTATTTAGGAGGAATTAAAGTGAAAGACAAGATTACAGTATTAATAGCAGATGATAATAGTGAATTTGCTAACAATTTGGCAGGATATGTTGAACAAGAAGAGGAAATGGAAGTTATAGGTATGGCAAGGGATGGTAATGAAGCTTTTGAAATATTATCTAACACTCAACCAGATATTTTATTATTAGATGTAATTATGCCACATTTAGATGGAATAGGAGTTTTAGAAAAAATTGCAAGTTCTAACTTAAGAAAGCCACCTCTTTGCATAATGTTATCAGCAGTTGGTCAAGACAAAATAACACAAAGAGCTTTAGACCTTGGAGCAGAATATTATGTTGTGAAACCTTTTGATATACAATTATTATTAAAAAGAATAAAAGATTTAAAAAATTATCAACCATCCCAATTTAAAAATGTAACAATGATGACAAGAGAAATTAAAGCACCATACATAGAAATACCAGAAGCAAATAAAAAGAATCAAGAAAATTTAGAAGCATTGGTAACAAATGTTATTCACGAAGTAGGAGTTCCAGCACATATTAAAGGTTATCAATACTTAAGAGAAGCTATAATGCTAGTAGTAAATGATATAGATGTAATAAACCAAATAACAAAACAATTATACCCAGAAATAGCAGAAAAATATTCAACTACACCATCAAGAGTAGAACGTGCAATAAGACATGCAATAGAAGTTGCGTGGGGAAGAGGTCAACAAGAAGCAGTAGAAAATATTTTTGGCTACACGGTATCAGCCAGCAAAGGAAAACCAACAAATTCAGAGTTTATTGCAATGATTGCAGATAAATTACGATTAGAATTAAAGTCTGCATAATAACTAAAAAAGTTATGTTGTTATAAAAAATGTACATAGAAGAGCAAGCGGTAAATTTGGCACATTATATAATGAAAAGCAAAGATACGGCTTGCTATTTTATGTAAAATAATGTATAATTAGGATGATACATTATTTCTTGCCAAGTGCAATTTATTTATAAGCTAAAAAAATAAATATTTAGGAGGGATAAAAAATGTTAAAATTTTTAACGCGTATTTTCTACCATAACAGAATTTATACAAACGAGCCAGAATTGTGTTATGAAATCTATAAATGGAAGTGTGGTCTTTTTACTTTACTTTCATTACGGAGAGTAATAGGTTTTGCTATATTTGGCATTATTGGAACTGCGGTGATGATTTTCACTAAATCTAGAATATGTGGAATGGGTTTTATTGCTGTAGGCTTGTTATTAAATTATATTGAGTTAATAGAGGCAAAAAAGACCATAGAGTTTAACACAGTTGGAATGAGAACACCATCACAAATAAGAACGCTAAAAATATATGAATTTATTATGAAATTTGTAAGTAAGAGCGGTAAAGCTTTAGGCAAAAAAGAGTGGAAAGCAATAAAAAAATATGACATCGGTTTATACAATGATTTGTTAAGTGATGAATGTGAAGGCTGTTGCTATTGGTACTCTTTAGAAATTATAAAAATTATAAAAGACTCGTGTCTTATATGGGGAGCAATAAAAGAACCTTTTGACGATGAACGTTATTACGCTCATGCTGTTATTTTACGAAATGGCTATATTTATGATAGTAACATGCATACGTCGGAACGGTATGAGGATTTTGTAAAGCTTTACGAATTTAAGCTTTACAAACAATGGAATCATAATAAATGTACAACAAAAGATTTTAGAGAATCTGAACGGGCAGAGTTTAGAAAATGGTGCAAAGAAAATAATGTGTCGGAATACGAAAGATTTTAACAGCAAAAAGTAGCTCCTATGGAGCTACTTTTTGTTTTATAATGTAATTATATCTAAAGCATTGATAAAAAAATTTTAATATGCTATTATAAAAGTGTAAAAATTATTTATACAAAAAAGAGGAGGAGAAATGAAAAGAATTTTTAATAAATATACTTTAAGCTTTATAATTCTTCTTATTTCAATATTATTAGCTAATACATCTAAAGTTAATGCAGTAAGTTATAAAAGTGATTTTATTAAATTGGAAGAAACAAGTACTAATACATACTCATCTAGCAGTTATGACTATGTAATAGATAATTATGATATTGATATGGTAGTAAATGAGAATAATACTTTTGATATAACAGAAACAATCACCGCATATTTTAATGTACCAAAACATGGAATTTTTAGAAAAATTCCATTAAAAAATTCTGTTACTAGAACAGATGGCTCAAAATCAAATAATAGAGCAAAAATAACTAATATTAGTGTAAGTGAAAATTATACTACATCTAATGAAAATGGCTATAAAGTTATAAAAATAGGAAATGCCAATTCAACATTTACAGGAAAACATAGTTATACCATCAAATATAAATATAATATAGGAAAAGATCCATTAAAAAATGTAGATGAATTATATTTTAACTTAATTGGTGATGAATGGGATACAAATATAAACAATGTATCTTTTACTATTACGATGCCTAAATCATTTGACAAGTCAGTACTTGGATTTTCAAGTGGAAATGTAGGTTCTACTAATAGTTCTAATGTAACATATAATGTAAATGGAAATACTATTATAGGAAACACAACAAATACATTATATGCGGGACAAGCATTGACGGTTAGACTTACATTACCAGAGGGATATTTTGTAGGGGCTAATAGTAATATGGATATATTTTCAATTTTTGTAATTGTGTTATGTGTAGTATTTGTTTTGATTGCGGATAGATTGTGGGCTAAATATGGGAAAGATGATGAAGTAATTGAAACAGTAGAATTTTATCCACCAGAGGGATATAATTCAGCAGAAGTAGGCTTTCTATATAATGGTTCTGTAGATACGAAAGCAGTTATATCATTACTTATTTTTTTGGCGAATCAAGGGTATTTGAAGATTGAAGAAACAGAGGAAAAAGGATTGTTTTCAAAGTCTAAAGGTTTTAGAATAACAAAAATCAAAGAATATGCTGGAAATAATGAATGTGAAAGAATATTTTTTGAGGGTCTTTTTAAAGGCTCTAGAGCCAGAAAAATAAATATAAGTAAAGCTAAAGAAATAATGCAAGGAGCAAAAAATCAGGGAGAAAAAATTAGTTTCCAAGATGCACTTGAAATGTCAGCAGATAATTACGATAAAAAGAATTCTGTAACTGCATCAGACTTATATGATAATTTTTATGTAACGTTAAATAGAATAAAATCAAAAATCAATTCAAAAGAAAATAAAAATAAAATATTTGAGTCATCAGCAAGTGGCAAAGGAAAATATTTAATACTAATGATTATTGCAGTATTTATTTTGATAACAGTAAAACCTGTTATTGAATATGGAGAAGCTATAATTTTAATATTTGCATTGATATTTCCACGGAATAGGCCTTACTGTACTGATAGGAAGTCTTATAGATGCAATAAAAATACCTAAACTATTTGCAATAATATGGGGAGGAATGTTTGGAGGAATACCATGGATTTCTATGGTATTACCAACATTAACTCAAGATGTAATGTATTTAATAACTTTTATTATTGGTGTAATTAGTATTGCAGTATTAATATTATTTGCCAAAATAATGCCGAAAAGAACACCTTATGGGAATGAAATACTAGGAAAATTAAGAGGATTTAAAAGATTTTTAGAAACGGCAGAAAAACCTCAATTAGATGCATTGGTGAATGAAAATCCAAAATACTTTTATAATATTTTACCATATACTTATGCTTTAGGAGTATCAGATGTATGGATGAGTCAATTTGAAACAATAGCATTGCAAGCTCCAGATTGGTATGCAGGTTATAGTACATTTAGTATGTATGAATTTAATCATTTTATGAATGATACAATGAAGTCAGCACAAAGTGCTATGTCATCTAGTCCATCAAGCAATGGTGGAGGCAGTTCTGGAGGAGGTTCATCTGGAGGTGGCTCCGGAGGAGGTGGAGGAGGTTCATGGTAATCTCTCATTAAATAAAATTGAATATGCAATACATTTAAGCCAAATGAAGAATATTACAAAGAAAAACAAAATATTAGATGTTTGAGACTTAGAATGAAATGTATAATTATATAGCAGAAATGGAGTAATAAATGAGTAAATTAAAAGAAGAAAATCAAATATTAGTAATGCTAGCATTTTTTAGTATATCAGTTGGATTATGGGGAAACTTTAGACAACTTTGGTTACAAGATAATAATTTTTCTGTAACGCAGATAAGCAATATAATAAGTATAGGAACTTTTATAAGTGTTATTGCAATAGCCTTAATTGGTAGATATGTAACATTACATAAATTGAAGTCAACATTAACCTTTGTATTACTAATAAAATTTATTAATATATTAGTATTATATTTTTTGAATAAAACAAATCAAATAGAATTAGTAAGATTGACTATAGTAATAGATATAGTAATGGAATATATAATTATAACAAGTATATATCCATTGATAACTATGATAATAAAAGATAATACAACATATAGTAAAAGAAAATTGACGGAGTATTTGTTTAGAGACATAGGAATTTTATTTGGTGGGATATTTATAGGTAAGAGTATTGCTGGAATTTTAGTAAACTACAATATGTGTTTAATAGTATCAAATATGTTTCTAGTAATCTCGTTAATTACTATAATAAATATAAAAATAAACAATATAGAAGAAAAACAAAATAAAAATAATTCAATGATTAGATACATATTAAAAAGTAAAATATTAATGTTATATTTATTAGATATGTTTATTGGTACAATGGCAATGTCAACAGCTTTGGGATTAAAAATGCTAACATTAACTAACTATTTTTCATTTTCTGATAGTGTTGCAACTAATTATTTATTAATTATAGGATTACTTGCTGATGTAATTGGCATAGTAGCACTCAAATATTTGACATCTAAGAACGATTACTTAACAATAACTATAAAATTTGGAATAAGATTTATTGGATATGTAATTGCTTTTATATCAAATAATTTAATAATAACTTTAATAGCAATAACATGGTCATTACTTATTTCAACAGCATATGAGAATATATGTGATGGAGTATATATAAATCGTGTGGAAAAGGATTATCAATTATCATTTGCAAATATAAGATATATAATAAGATTTCTAGGAGAAGCAATAGGAGTATTCTTTTGTGGAATGATGTATGATATAGGACTTAAATATATGTTTGGGTTATCTGCAATATTTATGATTTTTCAAATAGGACTAGCATATTATTTAATATATCTAAGACGAATGGAGAAAAGCAATTTATGAATAAAAGAATAATTTTTAGTATCTGGAGTCATAGGACTAATTTCAAACATTGTAAATGTAATATATGAAAGGAAGAGATTATACTAACTATAGAAAAAGATTTAAAAATGGAATTATAATTACTTTATTTTTTTGTATTATTATGCTATATTAAAGGTAAATGATAAAAAAAGGGGAAAAGATGAAAAAAAATTTTTTAAATAAAACATTAAAAGGTACAAAATTCTATATATTTTTAACATTAATATTAAGTGCAATATATTCAAGACTATTAGTATATATTCCAATGTTTATACAATACTCACTTGATGGTGTAATAATGGAAAATGAAAATGTAATTCCGACTCTAATAAGAAATCTATTTTATTCAAATGATAAGATATCAAAAATAATAGTCCTTGTTTTAGTATTAATAATAGTGAACATATTAGTTTTTATTGTGAATTACTTAAAGAGTAAAATTAATACAAAATTTAATTTGATTATAAATAGAAATGTTAAAGAATTAGTTTTAGAACATATACCTAAGATAGAATATATGCAATTTAGTAATATTGATAAGTCAAATGTTATACAAAG
>CANRAM010000016.1 GCA_947628605.1 uncultured Clostridia bacterium
AGACGAAGAAATAAGGCAACTAAACTACTACTTAGACAAATGGGAACGAGATGAAATAAGTGAAAAAAATTACGCCTGCAAAAAAGCTAGAGAAGAAGGTAAATTAGAAGGCAAGGCAGAAGGAGAAGTAATAGGAGAAGCCAGAGGGAAAAAGGAAACAACAATAAAAATAGCTAAAGAAATGAAAGAAAAAGGTTTGGATGTAGAAATAATATCTGATATAACACAATTAAGTAAAGACGAAGTTTTGAAATTATAAAAAGCAATATAAAATTTTTGTTTTAAAAATAAAAAAATGGAAAAACTAATAATAAATATAATTTAGAGAGGGTAAAAATGAAAACAATAAAAAAGATATTTATTATTAGTATATTAATTTTAATACTAATATACGTAACAAACATAACATCCATACCAAACAATATAATTTTATTTCAAGGTGAAAAATTAAATTTACAAACTGTTTATGGGTTAACACTTAAAGATGAAACTAACATACAAAATCAAGAAACAGTACAAGCATCAAGTACATTAGCAACCAATACAAATAATATAGGAAAACATAATTTAAAACTAAATTTATTCGGAGCAATTCCAGTAAGAAATATAAATGTAAACATTATTCCAAAAACATCAGTTGTTCCACTAGGGAATACAGTAGGCCTAAAATTATATACAAGTGGAGTATTAGTAGTAGGAATGAGCGAGATAGAAGGAAACGATAACAAAAAATATAAACCATATGAAAACACAGGAATACAAGAAGGAGATATGATAATAAAAATAGACAATAAAACTGTTACTTGTACAGCAGATTTATTAACAAACGTAAACAATTCAAAAGGCGAGAATATAGAGTTAGTATATGTACGAAATGGAGAAACACAAGAAACGAATATAACGCCAATAAAAGCAAGCGACAATAAATATAAATTAGGTCTTTGGGTAAGAGATGCAGCAGCAGGAGTAGGAACAGTAAGTTTTTACGACCCAGAAACAAAAACATTTGCAGCACTAGGTCACGGCATACAAGATATAGACACAGGTCAATTATTAGATATTGCATCAGGAGATTTTATAACAACAAAAATTGTATCAATAATAAAAGGAGAAAAAGGAAATCCAGGAAGAATACAAGGCTCAATAGAAGAAAGTACAGTTATAGGTCAAGTATATAAAAATACAGATTTTGGAGTATATGGAAAACTAGATAATATATCAGCATTAAATATAAATATAGCAAATGCACTAGAAGTAGCAACACGAGATGAAATAAAACTAGGTCCTGCGAAAATTAGGTGTACTTTAGAAAATAATAAAACAAAGGAATATAATGTTGAAATAGAGAAATTATATAAAAATAATAATAGCAATAATAAAAGTATGTTAGTTAAAGTAACAGATGAAGAATTAATAAATAAAACAGGAGGAATAATACAAGGAATGAGTGGAAGTCCAATTATACAAAATAATAAAGTAGTAGGAGCTTTAACCCACGTATTAGTGAATGACCCTTTAACTGGATATGGTGTATTTGCAGATTTAATGATAAAACAAGCAAAAGAAATTAATAACTAAAGTAAATTTTAAGGCGAAGAAAAACAATATTCTTCGCCTTAAAATTTACATAAATTACAAAATCAACCTAATCATTCAAAATCATAGGACCTAAATCAGTTATATTACCAGCCCCAAGAGTTAGAATTACATCATTTTGTTTAGCATTATTTTTTATATAATTTACAATATCTGCAAAATTTGATATATACTTACAATTAGCTTTTCTTGAAGAATTAATTCTATCAACAATATCCTTAGAAGATACCCCATAAGTATTAGCTTCCCTTGCAGCATATATATCAGTTATAATAATATGGTCAAAATTACTTAAAGCTTCCGAAAATTCATTAAGCAAATTTTTTGTTCTCGAATAAGTATGTGGTTGAAAAATAACCCAAGATTCGTGATACTTCTTATTGCTTAGTGCATTACAAGTAGCTCTAATTTCAGTTGGATGATGAGCATAATCATCATAAATAGAAATATTATTATAACTACCTTTATACTCTAATCTTCTACCAGCCCCTGTAAAATCAAGCAAAGCCTCTTCCATAATTTCTTTTTGTATACCATAGTAATCACATAAAGAAATACAAGCAAGTGCATTTAAAACATTATGAACGCCTACAACAGATAGCTGAAAATGATGATAAAACATATTATCTTTATAAACATCAAAACCAGCAAATCCATCTTCATTAAATATAATATTTTTAGCAACAAAATTTGCATTACTATTATTTATTCCATAAGTCAAGTAAGAAGAAGCAGTATGATTTATTAAATCTAAACAGTTATCATCATCAGCATTTAAAACTAAAATTCCTTCTTTAGGAAGTAGTTTTACATATTTAATAAAAGCATTTTTTACATTATCGAAAGTTTTAAAATAATCTAAGTGGTCGTTATCTATATTAAGCACAATTTCAGCTTTTGGTCTAAACTTTAAAAAACTTTCTACATATTCGCAAGCTTCAATAATAAAATAATCACTATTTCCAATTCTATAATTACCGTCAATTTGCTTTAAAATTCCGCCAACTTGTATATTAGGGTCTTTTAATGCTTTTAAAAAGCATACAGAAACCATAGAAGTAGTAGTAGTTTTTCCGTGTGTTCCAGATATGCCAATAGTATCAGAAAAACACTTAGTTAGTTCCCCTAAAAAATTAGACCTTTCAATAGTAGGAATATTTTTTGCTTTAGCTTCAACTAGTTCAGGGTCATCAGGCTTAATAGCAGCAGTATAAACAACAGCATCAGCTTTTAGAAGGTTTTGAAAATTATGTCCAATAGTAACATTAATACCAGATTGTATTAATTTTTCAATTATAGGTGAATAATTTGCATCAGAACCAGTAACAGTAATGCCCCAATAATTAAGAATTTCAGCTATACCGCTCATACTAACTCCGCCAATTCCAAGCATATGTATATGTTTATATTTTTTTATATTTTCAATATTAGCCAACTTCTTCGCTCCTTTTATTATATTTTGGTAAATTACAACATTTTTATTATATACTCTAATACATTTTTTTTCAATATAATTTATGCAATATAAGCAAAAATAGTTACTATTTGTGTTATAATGATATATAATTTAAAATTGAAAAGATTTTGGAGGTAAAGAATGCAAAAAATTTTAATAGTAGAAGATGATGAAAAATTACGAAAAGAATTACAAATATTCTTAAGTAATAATGGATACCAGTCAGAAAGTTTAGAAAAATTCGATAACACAATTCAAGATATTCTAAATGTAAATCCCAATTTAGTACTATTAGATATAAATCTGCCTAGAGTAGATGGCGAATATGTTTTAAAAGAAATTAGAAAAAAATCTAATGTGCCAATTATTGTTATTACAAGCAGAGATAACGAAATTGATGAATTATTAAGTATAAATTATGGAGCAGACCACTATATTACAAAGCCTTTTAATATTCAAATTTTGTTGGCTAAAATAAGTTCAATATTAAAAAGAATTAATGCAGATAATTCACAAGAAAAAATTAATGCACAAAATTTTATTATTAATTTATCAAATAGTACAGTAATAAAGGAAGATAAAGAAATTGAATTAACAAAAAATGAAATTAAAATATTAAAATATCTAAACGAAAAAAGAAATAAGATTGTTTCAAGAGAAGAAATAATGAATTATTTATGGGATAGTGAAACTTTTATAGATGATAATACTTTATCAGTAAACATAACTAGATTAAGGAAAAAATTAGAAACAATAGGGTTGCAAGAGTTAATAGAAACAAAAAGAGGTCAAGGATATATATTAAAGTAGGTGGCAAATATGAGTCTTAAAAGTTTTTTTAAAGATAAAATATTACAAATAAGTTTAATATTATTTGGAATTATAACTATAGAAATATTTTTACTTGCATATTCAATTAATGTTTTTATTAAAATATATATTCCAATAATTATTTTAGTTTTATATTTTTTAGCTATTTTGATAGAATACATACAAAAAAGAAAATATTATAAAAATATTTATACAATGTTAAATGAATTAGAAGAAAAATATTTAATTCCAGAGGTAATAGGTGAGCCAAATTTTTTCGAAGGTAAGGTGTTGAAAGAAATTATTGAACAAATAGAGAAATCAAGCATAGAAAATATTAATAAATATAAGTATAGACTTGATGATTATAAAGAGTATATAGAAATGTGGATTCACGAAATAAAAATACCAATATCAGTTAGTCATATGATTATAGAAAATAATAAAACAGAGGCAACAAAAAGCATAGAGGAAGAATTACAAAAAATAGAAACTTATATAGAACAAGCTTTATATTATGCTAGAAGTAACACAGTAGAAAAAGATTACTATATAAAGAAATGTAGCTTAAAAGAAATTGTAAATGAAGTTATTTTAAAAAATAAAATAGTATTAATTGGAGAAAAAATATCAATAAATGCACATAATTTAGAAACAATTATTAATACAGATAGTAAATGGATAGTTTTTATTTTAAATCAAATTATACAAAATAGCATAAAATATAGAAAAATAGAAGAACAAACTGAAATTGAAATGTATTCAAAAGTAGGAAAAGAGAACATAATTTTATATATAAAGGATAATGGAATAGGAATAAAAGAAGGGGAAGTTATACGAATATTTGAAAAAGGCTTTACAGGTACAAACGGAAGAATGTTAAACAAAAAATCTACAGGGATAGGATTATACATATGTAAAAAATTATGTGATAAACTAGGTATAGGAATAGAAATAGAATCAGTTGAAAAAGAAGGAACAGAAGTAAAATTAATATTTCCTAACAGTAGTTACATAAATATGAAGTAACATTTCTTACAAAAATGAAAGACTTGTGTAATACAAATCGATATGAACTATTAACAAATGGCGTTATAATATTGTTAAGTTTAGAAAGGAGTTTTTGTATGGAAAAAATTTTAGAAGTAAAACAAATAGAAAAATACTATGGAAACAAATCAAACTTAACAAAAGCAATATCAGACATTAGTTTTAGTGTTAATAAAGGAGAATTTGTAGGAATAATGGGAGCATCAGGGTCTGGAAAAACTACATTATTAAATTGTATATCTACAATAGATAAAGTTACCTCAGGTCACATATTAGTTAATAATGAAGATATTACACAATTAAAAGGAAATAAGTTAAATAAATTTAGAAGAGAAGAATTAGGGTTTATTTTTCAAGATTTTAACTTACTTGATACTTTAACTTGTTATGAAAATATAGCACTTGCCTTAACAATTCAAAAAGTAAATGCAAAGGAAATAGATAATAGAGTTAATGAAATTGCAGAAAAATTAGGAATAAAAGAAACTTTGAAGAAATATCCTTATCAAGTATCAGGAGGTCAAAAACAAAGAGTTGCAATTTGCAGAGCAATTATTACTAGACCAAAACTTATACTTGCAGACGAGCCAACTCGGTAGTTTAGATTCAAAATCAGCAAGGCAATTATTAGAAAATTTTGAATATCTTAATAAAAAATTAAAAGCTACAATTTTAATGGTAACCCACGATGCTTTTACAGCATCTTATGCAAATAGAATATTATTCATAAAGGACGGAAAGATTTTTAATGAGTTAATAAAAGGAAATGATACAAGAAAACAATTCTTTGAAAAGATAATAGAAGTACAAACACTTCTTGGAGGTGATTTGAATGATTGTTTTTAAATTATCATTAAAAAATATGACAAAAAGTATAAAAGATTTCGCAATATATTTTTTAACATTAGTTTTAGGAGTAGCAATCTTTTATATGTTCAATTCTTTAGACAGTCAACAAGCAATGCTTGAAGTATCTCGGTTCTACTAGAAATATTATAAAGCTAATGATAGGTATGCTACAGTTTGTATCGGTATTTGTAGCAGTAGTATTAGGATTATTAATTGTATATGCAAATAATTTTTTAATAAATAGAAGAAAAAAAGAATTTGGTATATATATGACATTAGGAATGAGCAAAAGACAAATATCAAAAATTATTTTATTAGAAACAATATTCGTAGGAATAATATCACTTATAATAGGTCTTATAATTGGAATATTTGCATCACAATTTATGTCTATACTTGTTGCAAAATTATTTGAAGCGGATATGAGTGAATTTCACTTTGTATTTTCAAAAGATGCTTGTATAAAAACTTGTATATATTTTGCAGTAATGTATCTAGCAGTAATGATTTTTAATACAATGACAATTTCAAGATATAAACTAATTAATTTATTAAATGCTACAAAGAAAAACGAAAAAGTAAAAATGAAGAATCCATTTTTAGCTGTTTTAGTATTTATATTTGGTAGTAGTATTCTAGGTATTGCTTATTGGAAAGTAACAGGAGATTTAAGTTCAATTAATACAGCAGAAAAGATATTACCACCTATTTTAATGGGAATTGTTGGAACTGTATTAATATTTTGGTCTTTATCTGGTTTTATAATAACTGTGGTTCAAAAAATGAAAAATGTTTATTTTAAAAGTACAAATATGTTTGTTTTAAGGCAAATAAATAATAAAATTAATACAATGGTTGTAAGTATGAGTGTTATATGTTTAATGCTATTTATGACAATAAGTATTTTATCTTCTAGTTTGGCATTAAGAAACACTATGCAAAGAGAATTAGTTGAAATGACACCAGTAGATTTGAATTTATATAAAACAGCTAATCTACCAGAAACCTATAACAAATATGGAATACAACATACAACTACTGAAACACAAAGAGAAGATTCAAAACATCCGATTAAAGAAACATTAATAAATAATAAACTTGATATGAATCTACTAAAAGATATTACTGAAATAGAAGTATATGCTACAAATGATTTAACTTGGGAAACTTTTTTTGGAAACAGTTTTAATGAAACAAAAGAAAAATTTCCAGGGTTAGCATATGGCACAGCAGAAGAAATAGTGAAAATATCAGATTATAACAAAATGGCTAAATTGTATGGTATAAAAGAATATACTTTAGATGAAGATGAATATATTGTTATTTGCGATTTTGATAGTATGAAAGAATTAAGAAATAAGGTATTATCAAAGGGAAACTATTCATTAAAAATTGCAGGTCAAGAGTACAAATCAAAATATAATGAATGTCAAGAAGGATTTATAACGATGTCAACAAGCCACACGAATACAGGAATAATATTAGTACCAGACAACTGTCCTTTAACAGAAGAAATGAAAGAGATGTATTTATTATCAGCAAATTATAATGCAAAAACAGAAGAAGAAAAACAAGAAATTGAAAAAATTTTTGCAGATAATGAAAATTCTTCAAATTTTGCAAAATCATTAAATGATAACGGAATAGAAATAGATGGATTTACAAAAATTAGTTTAATAGAAGCAAGTGTGGGAATAGCAACAATAGTAACATTTATAGCCATTTATTTAGGAATTATATTCTTAATAGCAAGTAGTGCTATTTTAGCATTAAAACAATTAACTGAAAGTAGCGATAACAAACAAAGATATACTATTCTAAGAAAAATTGGCTGTGATGAAAAAATGATTAACAAAGCATTATTTAGACAAATAGGAATATTTTTTGGAATTCCACTTATATTAGCAATTATACATTCTATTTTTGGAATACAGTTTGCAATAAAAATAATGTCAGGGTTAGCATCAAAAGATGATTTACTTCCATCTATTATAGTTACAGTAATAATTATTGGAATAATATATGGAGCATATTTTATAGCAACATATTTGGGAGGAAAAAACATAATTAAAGAAGAATAAATAGTGAAAAGACAGATAATTGAAGTTATCTGTCTTTTATGATATATTTATTGACAAGTAAGAAAAATAAAAAACTACATTTGAAACTAATTAAACAAAAAAACATATTGTCATAAATTAATTGATATGTTAAAATAAATGTGAAAAAGGGGAAAACACTATGAGAATAAGGAAAAGAGCATGGGCAAAACCAGAGCTAGAAAATTGTAAATTCTATATTGACAAGCCAGAAGAATTTAAAGGAAAATGGAAAGAAGTATTTGAAAATAACCAACCAATACATATGGAATTAGGTTGTGGAAAAGGTGGATTTATATCTACTTTAGCGGTAGAAAATCCGCAAATTAATTACTTAGCTGTAGACCTAATAGATGCAATGCTTGGTCTTGCAAAAAGAAAAATAGAACAAGCATATTCAGAAAAAAATATGGAATGTAACAACATAATTCTTGCAAGATGTGATATAGAAAGAATATTAGATATGATGAGTGAAACTGATATTGTAGATAGAATATATATAAACTTTTGCAATCCTTGGCCAAGAGGGAAACATCAAAAAAAGAGATTAACTCATACAATACAATTAGAAAAATATAAAGTATTCTTAAAAAAAGAAGGAAAAATATACTTTAAAACAGATGATGATAGACTATTTATGTCTAGCCTAAGATACTTTGAAGAAGCAGGATATAAAGTTATATGGAAAACATACGATTTACATAGTGAAAATTTAGAAGATAATATAGAAACAGAACACGAGAAAATGTTTTCAGAACAAGGCATAAAAATAAAAGCATTAATTGCTAGTTTATAAAAAATAGAACGAAAGAAGAGATGAAATTATGCTTGTAATAAAAGATAAAGTTAAATTTACAAGAGGAATAATAATTATAATTACTGGATTTGCACTATTTATAGGTGTTTTATACTTTTGCGCTTCAACTGTTATCTCGTTATTTTCAAAAGAAGGTGAAGAGATACTAATGAATGATATTATAGAAAATAATAATGTAACTGAGCAAACAGAACAAATTTCTGAAAATATTAGTAACTATTCTATAGATGAGTGGAATTTAAAATTAGTAAATAAGACTTATTCAGTAGATAAAACTTATATTCCAGAATTAGAAGAAATAAGCGATGAAAAAATGTTTGATAAAAGAGCTATATCGTATTTAAAAAATATGTTAGAAGATATAAGAAAGGAAAATATAACAAATATATGGGTTCAATCAGCTTATAGAAGTTATGAAAAACAAGAAGAATTGTTTGAAAATAAAGTGAATTACTATATAGAGCAAGGTAAAAACCAAGAAGAAGCAGAAAGTTTAGCACAAACTATAGTGCAAAGGCCAGAAATGAGCGAGCATAATTTAGGTTTAGCAGTAGATTTTAATACAGTTACAAATGAATTTGAAAAAACAAAAGCATTTGAATGGTTGCAAGAAAATGCACAAAATTATGGATTTATACTAAGATATCCAAAGGACAAGCAAGATATTACAGGAATTACATATGAATCTTGGCATTGGAGATATGTTGGAATAGAACACGCAAAAATAATAAAACAAAAAGGATATTGTTTAGAAGAATACATAAAATATCTACAGGAAGCACAAGAAGTTTAATATAATAGTATAGATAATTAAAAAAATGGAAAAATAATAATATTAAATGCAGAATAAATAAAATTTTACTTGTCAAATTAAGAAAAACAATGTAAAATAGATAAGAATTAAATAAATAAAGAGGTAAAATTATGTATTTAATAGTAGGACTAGGAAATCCAGAACCAGAATATTCTAGAACAAGGCATAATATGGGGTTTGATGCAATTAATAAATTAGCAAATGAATGTGAAATAGAATTAACACGCAAAAAATTTAATGCTATTTTTGGAACTGGAAAATTATATGAAGAAAAAGTAATTTTATTAAAACCTCAAACTTTTATGAATTTAAGTGGAGAGGCAGTAGTAGAATTTGCAAATTTTTATAAAATAGATACAGACAAAATAATAATTATTTATGATGATATGGATGTTGAAAAAGGAAGTATAAAAATAAGAAAAAAAGGTGGAGCTGGAGGCCATAATGGGATGAAATCGATTTTGCATAACTTATCTACAGAAAATTTTCCAAGAATTAGAATAGGAATAGGCAGACCACAAGATGAAAGTGAAATGATAAATTATGTGCTAGACTACATTAATAAAGAAGAATATGATATTTTACAAGAAGGAATAAAAAAAGCAGTAGCAACTGTAAAAGAAATTATAAAAAGTGGAATTGATACTGCAATGAACAAGTACAATTAGTAAGGAAGGAAAGCTTTATGAAAGAAATCATAATTAATGTTGATAAAGAAGAAACAAAGACCATTATGTTAGTGGAAAATGGAAATCTTATAGAAAAATATATAGAAAGTGAAGAAACGAAAAGATTAGAAGGAAATATATATTTAGGAAAAATTCAAAATGTATTACAAGGTATGCAAGCAGCATTTGTAGATATTGGAGAAAATAAAAATACATTTATACACTTAAAAGATATATTACCTAAATTAGATGTAAAAACAAACAATACAGAAGAAATAATAAAAAACAGCAATATTAAAGAAGTAGCAAAAGTAGGAATGCCAATTCTTGTACAAGTTAAAAGAGATAGTACAAATAAAAAAGGCGCAAGAGTTTCTACACACATTAATTTACCTGGTAGGTTTTGTGTATATATGCCAGAAGCAAATTTTATAACTATTTCACAAAAAATAGAAGACAATAATGAAAAAAATAGATTAATAAAAATGATTGAAAACAATATTCCTAAAAATGCTGGAATTATTATAAGAACCTCTGCAATTGGAAAAACACAAGAAGAAATTTTACAAGATATAAACCAATTAAAAGAGCAGTGGGAAGAAATAAAAAAACAAGCAGATAATAGTAAAGATGTACCAAAACTAATATATAAAAATGCAGGAATAATTAAGCGTATTTTAGTTGATTTAGTAGACCAAGATATTGAAAAAGTTATAGTTAACAATAAAAATGCATATAACGAAATAAAAGATATAATTAATGAAACAAAACAAAATATAGAAGCGGTTTTTATAAATAAAGATAGCATATTAGATATATATGACTTAGAAAATCAATTAGAAAAATTAAATAATAGAAAAATTTGGCTAAAATGTGGTGGATTTATAACAATAGATAAAACAGAAGCATTAACAGCAATAGATGTTAACTCAGGAAAATATATAGGTAACAAAAGTTTAGAGCAAACAGTTTATACAGTTAATAAAGAAGCAAGCATTGAAATAGCAAAACAGCTTAGACTAAGGGATATAGGTGGAATAGTTATAATAGATTATATAGATATGCAAGAAAAGGAGCATAAAGAACAAATACTAGATGTATTAAAAGAAAACTTAAAAAAAGACCGTTCAAAAACGCAAATTGTAGGTTTTACAGAATTAAACCTACTTGAAATGACAAGAAAACATATGTGTAGTAGTGAATAATTAAGAAAAGAGGCATCAAATTGGAAATACAAGGCGTAATTGGTGATATTCGTTACCAAAATGAAGTAAATGGTTACACAGTAGCAGATTTTGAAACTGATGATGAAGAACTTACAGTTGTAGGGTATCTTCCGTTTATAAATTCGGGAGATACTCTAAAATTAGTTGGAAAATATGTTACACATCAAGACTATGGTAGACAATTTAAAATAGATACATTTGAAAAATTAATGCCACAAACATTAGCATCACTTGAACAATACTTAGCAAATGGTACAATAAAAGGAATAGGCCCAGCAACAGCAAGGAAAATTGTTAAAACTTTTGGAGAAGAAACTATACATATATTTAAATACGAACCAGAAAAATTATCAAATATAAAAGGAATAACAAAAGAAAAAGCATTAGAAATGGCACAAAGTTTTAATGAAAACTGGGAATTATGGCAAATTGTAGGTTTTTTAGAAAGATTTGGAATAGGCCCTGCAAATGCAAAAAAAGTATATAAATTATTAGGAGAAAATGCAATAGAAGAAATAGAAAAAAATCCATATATACTAATAGATATAGCAAGAGGAGTAGATTTTAAACAAATAGATAAAATGGCAATGGATATAGGAATTAATGCGGATAATGTAAAAAGAATTAGAAGTGGAATAAAATACAGTTTAATAAAAATAAGTTATAATGGTCATGTATGTGTAAAAAAAGAACATTTAATTACATTTGTACAAGAATTATTAAACGTTTCATACGAAAATATTGAAGATGCTCTTATAAATTTAAATGTTGAAAATGAAATAGTATTAGAAAAACAAGATGAAGGAATAGAATTAGTATACTTATATCCATTTTATAAAGCAGAATTGAATATAGCACAAAAAATAATAGAATTAAATGAATATAAAAATGAAAAAGAAATAAAAAGGTTCAAAGAAGTGCTAAAAAAAATAGAAAAAGAAGCAAGTATTGAACTTTCAGAAGAACAAAAACAAGCAATAATTGCAGTAAACGAAAACAATGTATGCATTATAACAGGTGGCCCGGGAACAGGAAAAACTACTATCATAAAAAGTATAATAAATATGTACGAAGAAAATAGAAAAAAGGTAGTATTGTGTGCACCAACAGGTCGAGCTGCTAAAAGAATGACAGAAGCAACAAATAAAGAGGCAAAAACATTACATAGATTATTAGAAATAGGAAAAATAGAAGAAGAAACAAATATACAAAATACAGACTATGATGTAGCTCCAATAGATGCAGATGTTATAATAGTAGATGAAGTATCAATGGTGGATTTGTTTTTAATGAACTATTTACTAAAAGCAATATATAAAGGAACTAAATTAGTATTAGTAGGAGATGTAGACCAATTACCATCGGTTGGCCCGGGAAGTATATTAGAAGATATTATAAATTCTAAAAGAATAAAAACGGTACATTTAGATAAAATTTTTAGGCAAGCAGCTAAAAGTAAAATTATAACAAATGCACATAGAGTAAATAATGGAGAAAAATTTATAACAAATGCTGAAGCAACGGATAAACAAGACGATTTTTTCTATATAAGAGAAAATACAAATGAAGGAATGATATATCAAGTATTATCCTTATGCAAAGAGCGATTACAAAAGTTTGGCAATTATAATTTTTTTGAAAATATACAAGTATTATCGCCAACTAAAAAAGGGCCGTTAGGTACTAGAGAATTAAACAAAGCATTGCAAAATGAGTTAAATCCTGAGTCGGAATTTAAAGCTGAAAAAAGTATGGCTGGTGTGATATTTCGTGAAAATGATAGAATTATGCAAATAAAAAACAATTATGATATATACTGGGAAAGAGAAGAGGAAAAAGTTGAAAGCGGAAGTGGAGTATTTAATGGAGAGTTAGGAACAATAGAAAAAATAGATAATTTTGAAAAACAAGTAAAAATACGCTTTGATGATAACAAAGAAGCGTGGTATGCTTTTTCAGATTTAGAGCAAATTGAACATGCATATGCAATAACGATACATAAAGCACAACGGAAGTGAATTTGACGTGGTAGTAATGGTTATACCACCATCTGCTCCAATGCTATTAACTAGAAATTTATTATATACAGGGTTAACCAGAGCAAAAAAATTATTAATAGTAATAGGTCAAGATAAAGTATTAAATTATATGATACAAAATTCAGATACTAAAAAAAGAAATACAGGTTTAATGTACAAATTAATGAATATACAATAATTTAAAAAGGGCGATGTTAATCGCCCATATAATAAAATAACAATTAATATCTTAAAAAATTAAATCTTAAGAAAGTTATAAATCCCATAAATTAAGTAAAAATTAATAAAACATAAATTAAAGGAGGAAATTATGAATTTTATAAAATTTATAATAAACATTATTTATCCAAATGTTTGCGGATTTTGTGATAAAATATGTAGAGATGATATTTGTATAAAATGTATGTCAAAATTAAATAGAGAAAAAGAATGTAAAAAACATATATATTTAACAAAAAATTTTAGTACACATATGCATATATTTAGGTACGATGATTGTATTAGAGATAGTATAATAAAATATAAATTTGCGAGTAAACCATATAAATGTAAAGCTTTTGTAAATTTTATAATAAAAGATAAAAAAATATGTGGATTTTTGAAAAAGTATGATATAATTATTCCAGTTCCAATAAGTAAACAACATAAATTAAAAAGAGGTTATAATCAAAGTGAACTAATAATGAAAGAACTAAAGAAACATATAGAAAACATCGAGGTTTGTACAGATGTCTTATATAAAATAAAAAATACACCAGCACAAAGTTCGCTAAATAAAGAGCAAAGAAAAAATAATTTAATTAATGCATATAAAGTGAAAAATAATGAAAAAATATTAAACAAGAAAATATTACTATTTGACGATATTTTTACAACGGGTAGTACAGTAGATGAATGCAGTAGAGTTTTAAAAAATAGTGGAGCATACGATGTACGGGGTATTAACACTAGCAAAAGATTAAAGGAGGAAAATTAAAAGTGGAAGATTTAGTTGAAAGTATATTAGATTATGTAAGAAGTGATTATACAGATTATGCTATTATGATTAATGGTGAATGGGGAAGCGGAAAAACATATTTTTGGAATAATAAAATAAGAAATAAAATTGAAAGTATGCAATTAAATGGTAAACAATATACAACTATTTATATGTCATTATATGGTATATCAAACTTAGAAGAAATAAGTAAAAAAATATTTATAGAAACTACACAATTAATGGATAAAAATGTAAAAAGATATATGTTAGCAAATAATCAAACAACAATTCCTGAATATGCAAAAACAGGTTTAGATATGGCAAACTTTTTTGGAGTAACACAAAATGGAGATAGAGTAGATTATTCGGACTTTTTCACAACAGATGATAAAGTGTTATGTTTTGATGACCTAGAAAGAGCTAATGTAGATGTTATAGATATACTAGGATATATTAATAACTTTGTAGAACACGACCATATAAAAACAATTATAATATGTAATGAAAAAGAATTATCTACAAAATTAAAAAGTAGTAATCTAGAAATGAAAACATTTATTGCGACATATCTTTTAGATAAAGAAGGAGATTTGGCAAAAACAACAGATAAACCAATGGTAGAAAAAATTCAAGATAAAATTGAATATGTATTTGATAAAGCAAATGATTATGAAAGAATAAAAGAAAAACTTATAGGAGAAACATTTGAATATGCTCCAGAATTTAACTATATTATTAATGGATTATTAATGCGTTATGAAACAAACGAAGAATTAATACGATTCTTAAGAGAAAATACAGGAATGATAATTTCTACCTTTAACAAAAGTGGAACAAGAAACTTAAGAATACTAAAGCACGCATTAAACGATTTCAAAAAAGTATTTGAAATGGTAAGTAAATATTATCCAAATACAAATAATAGAGTATTACAAACAATGCTTATATTTACAATAGCCGTATCTTTTGAAATAAAAGCACGGAAAAGTAACAAAGGACAAGTTTATTAACATTAAAGATAATGAAGAATATAAGTCAATATTAGTATCATCAAGGGTATTATTAATGGATAATAGACAATTCTATATAAAAGAATTTGATAACAACTACTATTATAACTTCAAAGCAGAATATAGGTTCTTTAAATTTATAGAAATGTATGTACGTACTAGAATTTTTGATATGAAAGTATTTAAGGACAATATGGAAGTAATAATAAATACAGTAGATACAGATAAGCTTCCAGCATATAAAAGACTTCTTACAGAAGAATATTGGAAAATAAACGACGACCAGTTTTCTAATATAATTGAAGAGATAATAAAGGATGTAAAAGAAGGAGCTATTAGGTTAATAGATATAGTAAAACTTTTTGCATATTTTAGCTATTTTATAAAAAAAGATTTAATAAGATATGATATGAAAACTATAAAAAGCATATTCTTTAACGGAATGAATATTGCATCTTTAACATCAAGTTATTGCGATAATGTAGAAGAAGAGCTAGCGCAAATAACTGTTGGAGAAGTAAATCAGGACATAGAAGATGTTTTGAAACACTTTAATCAATTAAATATGCAATTAAAAGATAAGATGTATATTGAAAAAGCAGATGAAATATTTAAGTGTATTCCAATGAGAATGGAAGTATTTTATGAAAGATTCGACAAGGAATGTATGGATATTCCAATATTCAAATACTACGATGTTTTCCAAATGTTCCAAAGAATATCTTGTGCAAGCAACGAAGACATTATGACGATAAAAGAAAAACTAGCAAACAGAGTAAAATTATATCAACAAGAAATAGAACCAGAAATGCCACAAATAAAGCAATTGAAGCATTTAATAGATGATTACGTAAATAATAAAGATGCTACTATAAAAATAGTAATGTTAAAAGAATTTTCTAAAGATTTAGCATATATATTAGATCAATATAAGCAACCTATAAAAGAAAAAGTTATGAATAATAGCTAATTTGAATACTTATTTTTGTGTAATATTAAAAAATCTTGCAGGCTTTATGTAAATGTGCTATACTATAAAAGTATGGTCACAATAAAGTGACCAAAATAAATTGCAGGAGGAAAAAAGATGAAAAGAGGAACTAACCGGAGCTCTATAGCACAAGACCTGAAAAAAATAGAGGCTAAAACCTTAATAGGTCAAAAGGTTTCAGAAGTAGAGGAGATTATTAGAAAACAGCCAAGAAAAACTATAAAGTGCGACTACATAGCAGATGTACGAGAAGGTGTAAGGCTTGCGAGGAAAGATAACATATTTTTTTCTTCGAAATATGGTTATTTAGACAGTACTGCAAGCAAGCTACTTATAGATTTTCAATATGACTCTGCAGACTATTTTAACGGAGGGCTGGCAGCAGTGAAGAAAGGAAAAAAGTGGGGCTACATTAACCGAGAAGGAAATGTAGTCATAGATTTTTTGTTTGATGATGCTAACTCTTTCTATTGGGGGTATGCAAAGGTATCAATTGCTTACAAGACCTTCATAATAGACAGAGAGGGGACGATAGTGAAGGAGTTATAGTTCCAAAAAACGAAAAGGATGTCAACGAGCAATAAAAATTGACATCCTTTTCGTTTTTGTTGAAAAAATTATAAAATAAAATTAAAATATTTGTCAAAATAATGTATAAAAAATTTTCCAATATAAAAATAGTAATGTTAAAAGAATTTTCTAAAGATTTAGCATATATATTAGACTAATATAAGCAACCTATAAAAGAAAAGGTGAATAATGCTTAATAAATTTTTAACTTATTTGTGTAGACATAAAAAAAGATTTGCAAATATTATGTAGATGTGATATACTATAAACTACGGACACAATAAAGTGCCGAAAAATTTGTAGGAGGAAGAAAAAATGAAGAAAGGAACTAACAACAACAAAATTATCGAAATGCGGAAATATGTAAACCGAACAACTACTATGTGGCAGAAAATGAAGAGAAAAATATATGATATTAGACTCAATAGTATGGTAGGAATAATTATCTTTATTATCTGTTTAGTAGTAATCAACGTAGCATCATTTCACCTCGCAGCGTATTTAGCTCGCGAGAAGCCTATAAAAATAATAGAGGCGGAAACTGGGGCTGAAGTAACCGTAGGCGATCCAACTGACTTATTAGGTCATAAGGTTTCAGAAGTAGCAGAAAATATTAAAAAAAAGCAAACTGTAAAGTGCGATTATATAGGCATAGAGAGCGCGGGATTAAGGAGTGCGTATAAATATGATTTTTTTTGTCGTAAAAAATATGGCTATCTAAATGCTGATGCAAGTAAGGTAGTTATAGATTTTCAATATGACGATGCTTCCAGTTTTTGTAATGGATTAGCAGCAGTAAAAAAGGACGGAAAATGGGGCTACATAGACACAGAAGGAAATGTAGTAATAGACTTTCTATTTGATGAAGCCGATTATTTTCATGATGAGCAAGCAGAAGTATCCATTGCTTACGAAACCTTCATAATAGATAAAGAGGGGACGATAGTAGGATACAAAGGGGGCAATTAATATAGTTCCAAAAAACGAAAAGGATGTCAACGAGCAATAAAAATTGACATCCTTTTCGCTTTTTTTGAAAAAATTATAAAATAAAATTAAATTAAAATATTTGTCAAAATAATGCATAAAAAATTTTCCAAAACAAATACTAAGTATAAACTTAAAATAAAAGGAGGGAAAATTTTGAAAGCAACAGGAGTCGTAAGACGTATAGATGATTTAGGAAGAATTGTTATTCCAAAAGAAATAAGAAAAACATTAAGAATAAAAGAAGGAGACCCAATTGAAATTTTTACAGATAAAGAGGGAGAAGTTATATTAAAAAAATATTCACCAATTGGGGAACTTTCAGAATTTGCAACAGGATATGCAGAAACTTTATCAAAAACAACAGGTCACATTGCTTGTATAACTGATAAAGATACAGTAATTGCAGTATCAGGAGGCTCAAAAAAAGAATTTCTAGAACAAGACTTAAGCCAAGAGTTAGAACAATTATTAGAAGACAAAGAAGTATATACAAGTAAAGAAAATAACGAAGTTTCTATTCCAATTATAAAGAATGATAATAAAGAAAGAAAATATAATTCACAGGTAGTATATCCAATTATTTCACAAGGAGATGTAATAGGAAGTGTAATACTATTATCAAAAGATTCAAAAACAAAAATGGGAGATGCAGAATTAAAAGTAGTACAATCAGCAGCAGGATTTTTGAGTAGCCAAATGGATATATAACAAGAAATTATGTAAATATTAAAAAAGCAAGAAATAGACTTGCTTTTTTTACTTTTTTATAATATAATTTCAAAAAATAAAAAAGAAATAGGAGAACAAAATGAACGCAATAGATATAAGAAATAAATTTTTAAAATTTTTTGAAAGTAAAGGTCACACAATAATACCAAGTGCACCACTAATTCCAGAAAACGACCCTTCAGTACTATTTACAACCGCAGGAATGCAACCATTAGTACCATATTTATTAGGGGAAAAACATCCAGAAGGAACAAGACTTGCAGATTATCAAAAATGTGTTAGAACAGTAGATATAGACGAAGTAGGTGACAATCGCCATTTAACATACTTTGAAATGTTAGGAAATTGGTCATTGGGCGATTATTTTAAAGAAGAATCTATTAAAATGAGTTATGAATTTCTAACAAAAGAATTAGAAATTCCAACAGAAAAACTATCTGTTACAGTTTTTGCAGGAGACGATGATGCACCAAGAGATGAAGAGTCAGCAAAAATTTGGAAAGAAGTAGGAATGCCTAACGACCATATATATTACTTTGGAAAAGACGACAATTGGTGGATTGCAGGAGAAGAAGGACCTTGTGGTCCAGATACAGAAATGTTTTACGATACAGGAAAAGAACCATGTTCAGAAAATTGTAATCCGTCTTGCGATTGCGGAAAATATGTGGAAATATGGAATAACGTATTTATGGAATACTACAAACAACACGATGGAACATATACAAAATTAAAGCAAAAAAATGTAGATACAGGTCTTGGTCTAGAAAGAATTAATATGTTACTACAAGGAAAACAAACACCATATGATACCGAAATTTTTGCACCAATTATGGCAAAAATACAAGAATTATCTAAAAAAGATAATTTACAAAGTACAAGAATTGTAGCAGAACATTTACGTTCTAGCATAATGATTATATGTGATGGCGGAAGACCAAGTAATGTAGATAGAGGCTATGTATTAAGAAGATTAATTCGTAGAATGACAAGACATTTAAACAAATTACAAATAAATTTAGACGAATTACCAAAATTAATAGACTTAAACATAGAAAATTTAAAGGATATGTATCCAAGCCTTGAAACTAACAAAGAAACAATTAAGCAAGTTATTGTAGAAGAAAAAGATAAATTTATGAAAACTTTAGCAAATGGCGAAAAGGAATTTTTTAAAGCAATAACAAGACTACAGAATGAAAATAAAAATAAACTAGATGGTCAAACAGTATTTAAATTATATGATACATATGGATTTCCACCAGAAGTTACAAAAGACTTGGCTCGGAGAACAAGAAATTTCTATAGATATGCAAGAATTTGAAAAACTTTATAAAGAACATCAAGAAAAATCTAGAATGGGGTCAGAGCAAAAATTTAAAGGAGGACTTGCTGACCAAACTCCTGAAACAATTAGTTATCATACAGCAACACATTTATTAAATGCTGCTTTAAAAGTAGTACTTGGGCCAGATGTACACCAAAAAGGGTCTAATATAACTCAAGAAAGAATGAGATTTGACTTTAACTGTGACCATAAATTAACAGATGAAGAAAAACAAAAAGTAGAAGATTTAGTTAATAAGTGGATAACAGAAAAAATACCTGTAACTTGTGAAGAAATGAAGAAAGAGGATGCAATAAAATCTGGTGCAGAATGTATGTTTATAGAGAAATATCCAGATATTGTTACAGTATATAAAATAGGAGATATATCAAAAGAATTGTGCGGTGGGCCTCACGTAAAAAACACAGGAGAATTAGGAAAGTTCAAAATAAAAAAAGAAGAAGCAAGTTCAGCAGGAATAAGAAGAATAAAAGCAATTTTAACTAAATAATAATTGTTGGAGGTAATTATGGAAGATTGTATTTTTTGTAAAATAATAAAAAAAGAGGTACCAGCAGATGTAGTTTATGAAGACGATGAAATTATAGCTTTTAAAGATATTCAACCAGCTGCACCAATTCATATATTAGTAATTCCGAAGAAACATATAGCATCACTAGCTCAATTAACTAAAGATGATGAGACATTAATAGGAAGAATTTATACAGTTATTAATGAAGTGGCAAGTAAGCAAGGAGTAAAGGAAAGAGGGTATAGAGTTATTGTAAATTGCGGAGAAGATGGTGGGCAAGAAGTAGGTCACCTACATTTTCATCTACTAGCTGGAAAAAAATTAGGCGAAAAAATTGTCTAAAACTATACAAAAATCAAACAATATGTGTTATAATAATAATAGATGTATAATAAATTAAAGAAAAAAGGGGGAATAGACGTGTTTAGTAGTAAATATAGTAATGTTTTAACGGTTTTTCTTGTAATTGTTATAGTAGCTATTATAGGCCTAGTTGGATTTCTTGGATATGATATGTATAGAAAATATTATATAGACAAAGAAGCAGAAGAATTTATGGCTCAATACGAAGAGGAATTAAATATTGTTGAGACTAATACTGATGAAGATTTAGGAAATATAGTAATCGACCCAGGTAAACAAGTTGCTACTACACAAACAGCTAATTCCAATGCTTCAAATAATAAAAAGCCAACCTATCAAGGATTTAATGTATTAGGAACAATAGAAATACCAAAAACAGGTATAAAATATCCAGTTTTGGATACAGTAACTATAAAATCTATACAAGTATCTGTAGCATATTATTATGGACCAGGGTTAAATCAAGTAGGAAATACAGTTATAGTAGGTCATAATTATAGAAACGGTGCATTTTTCGGAAAGAATAAACAATTAAGAAATGGAGATATTATATATATAACTGATAACTCAGGTCAAAAAATAAAATATACAATTTATAATGTTTACACAACAACAGAAACAGATGCTGATTACATAACAAGAGATACAGGAGGAGCAAGAGAAATTTCTCTTTCAACTTGTACTGATGACAGCAAAGGTAGATTAATAATATGGGCAAAAGAATAATAAATAAACTTGTTACACACCATTTTTTACAAAAAATCTGTTAAAAACCAAAAAAGTTATTGACAAATCAGACGATTTTAGATAAAATATTAATACGTTGTTACAATAGCATATTGTAACAACGTAAAAAATGGTGGATGTAGCGTAGTTGGTTAACGCGCCAGTTTGTGGCACTGGAGACCGTGGGTTCGAGTCCCATCTTCCACCCCATAAAAACATACATTGGGCTGTAGCCAAGCGGTAAGGCACCAGACTTTGACTCTGGCATGCGCTAGTTCGAATCTAGCCAGCCCAGCCA
>CANRAM010000017.1 GCA_947628605.1 uncultured Clostridia bacterium
TGCATCAAAAAAACTGATAGAATTCTATCAATTTTATTTTGAATTTTTCTATCAGTTTTATTTTAACATTTACAAAATTTTAAAAATAAAAAAAAGTTTATAAAGAATAATAAAGTTAAATAAAAAATAAATCATAAAAAAAGTTTATATTAAAAATATAAATTAAATATAAAAAGATAAATGATAATTAATAATAATAAATTATAATAAATAAAAAGATAAAAATAAAATAAAAAAGTAAATAGAAAAAAATAATAGTACAAAAAAATATAAGGAAATTATAAAATAAAAAAATAGACAGAAAAAATTTTTTAACAAAAAGAAATTAAAAAAACAATAAATAAAAAATATAAAATAAGATTTTTATAAAAAATAATAATCGAAATAAAATATAAAAATATTTTTTTTTAAAAGTAACATTAAAAAAATATAAAACAGAAAGATGTAATTTTAAAAAAATAAAGAAGTATAAAATAAAAATAATATTTTATATTAAATGATAAATTAAAAATGAAAAAATTTAATAAAGAATTAAAAAAGTTATAGTAATAATTTTTTTTAGTAAAGTATAATAAAGTTTCATTATATAATTAAAAAGTTTTAAAATTTAGTAAAAATTAAAAATAATATATTAGTAAAAAATAAAAAAATTTAAAAATAATAAAAAAGAATATAATAATAATTAAAAAAATCATATAAAAATGAAAAAATAAATATAAATTATTAATTTAATAAATAAAATTGTAAAAAAGATGTAAAGATAAAAAGAGGTGAAAGATGAACCAGCAGGAGGAGTAACTTACTAAAAAAGCTAATTATGTAAATAATAATTTTAATATGAGAAAGATTGAAAAAAAAGAGAATACAAAAAACATACACAAAAAGGCAATGAGATTGAGATAGTGCAGATATATTAAAGGTCAAATGAAAAAAAGAAAGAGGAAAAAAATTTACAAAATTTGTATAAGTAGATATATAGAAGTTTAATAAAATTAGAAGAAATAAAAATAAACAAAATATAGGGAAAAAGTAGAAAAAATAAAATAAGAAGAAAGACCAATTTTGAAAAAAAGAAGCTTTTTTGAGGCAAAAGGAATCAACGTAGAAAAGGAGATGATTATGTAAATAATAACAAAAGAAAATATCATATATAGAAGGGATTATGGGACTTTTTCAGAATTTAATAAATAAAAGAAAAAAAGTTTTTCTTATAAAAAAATGTGAAAAGGGCTGAGGAAATAGGGAAAATCCAAGATGAGCAAAAAATTAAAAAAAGTATACATAACTGATAAGAAACATTAAAAATTCATAATAAAGACAAACCAAAGCCTATACAAAAAAGCAATGTAAAAAACAAAAGAGATATTGACAAAATGAGTGATGAAAAAAATTTGGTTATGTAACTCAAAAAACAGTAAAAAGCACGAATAAAAAAATTATGTAATGTAAAAGGTAAGAAGACGTTGTAACAAAAAAGATATATTTTATAAGAAAAATATGAAGTAAATTATGAAATATATAATAAAAAATATTAAAAAAAAATAAAATTATTAAAAATAAAGAAATAAAATTTATAAAGAATAATAAAATTAAGCAAAAAAATAAATTATAAAAAAAGTTTATATTAAAAAAAGAAATTAAAGGTAAGAAAAAATAAAAGATAATTAATAATAATAAATTATGATAAATAAAAAGTAAAATAATAAGATAAAAAAAATTACATATAAAATTATAACGAATAAAAATAAAAAATAGTAAATAAAAAATAAAATAATAGTACAAAAAAATAATATAAGGAATTGATAAAATAAAAAAGTAAATAAAAAAATAGAACAGAAAAAATTTTGTCAAAAATTTTTTTTACAAAAAGAAATAAAAAAACAATAAATAAAAAAAATATAAAATAAAATTTTTATAAAAAATCATAATTGAAATAAAATATAAAAATATTTTTTTTAAAAAGTAACATTAAAAAATATAAAACAGAAAGATATAATTTAAAAAATATAAAATAAAAATAATATTTTATATTAAATGATAAATTAAGAATAAAAAAATTTAATAAAGAAATAAATAAAAAAAGTATAGTAATAAATTTTTCTATAGTAAAGTATAATAAATTTTTAATATATATATTTTTTTGAGTATATAAATAAAAAATTTAAAAATTCAGACAAAATTAAAAATAATTTATTAAAAATAAAATAAAAAAATGAAAAAATAATAAAAGATATTATAATAATAATTAGAAAAATTGTATAAAAATAAAAAAATAAATATAAATTATTAATTTTATAAATAAAATTGTAAAAAAGGTGTAAAGATAAACAGGGGTGAAAGATGAACCAGCAGGAAGAGTAACTTATTAAAAAAGCTGATTATGTAAATAATAATTTTAATATGCGAGAGATTGAAAAAAAAGAGAATACAAAAAACATACACAAAAAGGCAATGAGATTGAGATAATGCAGATATATTAAGGGTTAAATGAAAAAATGAAAGAGGAAAAAAATTTACAAAATTTGTATAAGTAGATATTAAGAAGTTTAATAAAATTAGAAGTAATAAAAATGAACAAAATATAGGGAAAAAGTAGAAAAACTGAAACGAGAAGAAAGACCTATCTGGAGAAAAATAAGCTTTTTTAAATCAAGAAGAATTAACGTAGGAAATGCAATAATTATGTAAATAAAAACAAAATAAAATACCGCATATAGAAGGTGTTATGGGACTTTTTCAAAATTTAATAAATAAGAGAGAATAAAGTTTTTCTTATAAAAAAATGTGAAAAGGGCTGAGGAAATAGGGAAAATGAAAGATAAGCAAAAAGATAAAAAGAGTAGACATAACTAACGAAAAATACTAAAAATGTATGTTAAAGATGAGCAGAGGCTATACAAAAAAGCAATGTAGAAAATAAAAGTGAGATTGGCAAAAAGAGCGACAAGAAAAAATCAGTTATGTAACTCAAAAAACAGTAAAAAGTAAGAATAAAAAAATTATGTAACGTAAAAGGACAGGAAGCGTTGTAACAAAAAAGATATATTTTATAAGAAGAATATGAAGTAAATTATGAAATAAATAAAAAAATATCTGAAAAATATAAAATTTATAAGGAATAATAAAATTAAATAAAAAAAGTAATTATAAAAAGAGATTATATTAAAAATAGAAAAAAATAATCAGTAATAATTAATTATAATAAATAAAAATGTAAAAATAAAATTATAAAGTATAGAAAAAAATTACAAATAAAATTAAAATGAAAAAAAAACAGTAAATAGAAAATAAAAAATATTAGTACAAAAAAGTAAATAAAAAATATAGAATAGAAAAAATTAAAAAAAAATAAAAAAGCATAAAATAATATTTTATATTGAATGATAAATTGAAAATGAAAAAAATTAATAAAGAAATAAACAAATAAAAAAATATAGTAATAAATTTTTCTGTAGTAAAGTATAATAGATTTTCACTATATATGATTTTTATAGTATATAAATAAAAAATTAAAAAAATAATAGAACATATAATAATAATGAAAAAAAATACAAATTTTGTAGAAGTAGATATATAGAAGTTTAATAATAATATAAATAAATTTTTTATATATTACATAGTATAAATATTTTGTTAACATTAAATTATAAGAAAAAAATACAAAATACTGTAAATATAATATTTTAAAGAATAAATGATAAAAAATACAAATAAAATAAAAATAAAATAAAAAAAAATTAAAAAATAATGTGTTTTTTTAGTAAAAATATTAAAAATGGAATCAAGTAGGTGATATATGTAAAAGAAATATAAAAATGTAAACTACGTAAAAAAATAAGAAATTACGTCAACAAAATTACTATAGAATCAATAAATTGCAAAAAAGATAGAACTAAAAAATACAACTAAAAAGGCAATCAAATCAAAAAAGAAAAAGCAAGTAAGTAAAAAATCAGAAAAGTGATTTTTTTGAAAATATCCAATTTTTAGTAAAATAGATTGAAGAAAAAGTTTTGATTTTTTTGAGGCAAAAAAAAGCTTAAAGCTAGGGAAATTAGTAAGTTTTGGGCGTGATAGATAAGCTAAAAAATGACTTTAAATTTTTTTTTACGAGATAGTGAAAAAGAAAGAAACAACAAAAAGATTATGTTAATAATATGCTGTAAAAAGATGCTGAAAAACTAAGATATTAAAAAAATAGTTTTGGATAATTAAAAATTAGGAATGCGGTAAAAAAGTGATAAATCTTATGGGAATAGCGAAATAGACGAAATCGATAAAATTAGACTAATTTGTATACATAAAGTATGGAAAAATAATAAATATGGTGAGAAGAACTGAACAAAAAAGCAATACCAATACGAAAAAATAGATTGCTTTTACGACAAGTGAACAAAAATATAAATTATGTAAAAAACAACGGTAAAAATCAAATAAATAATTATATTATGTAAATACTTATAAAAAATTTCTTTTATGTACTGTATATAAGAAAATTTTTTATAAAAAAGGAAATATTTGTAAGTTATAAAAAATAAATATAAAAATTATATGGAAAAAAATATTTTTTTATAATTAATAAAATTTGTTGTGAAATCAATATATTTTAGCAAATTAATAAATATTAAATAAATAATTAAAAAATAAAAAAATAATTTAAATAAAAAATCCTCATATGAGGATTTTTTATTTATGAACTAATTTTGTATTTTCTACATTATTTTCTTCAATAATTTTCTTTTTAGAATTTTCTTGTATTTTTAAATTATCTTTTGCAACAGTCATTAATAATTTTATTCTATTAGTTTGATTAGCTTCACTCGCACCTGGGTCATAATCAACAGGAGTTATATTAGCTTCTGGAAATTTGTTTCTAATAGTTTTTATAACACCTTTACCAACAACGTGATTAGGTAAGCAAGCAAATGGTTGTACACATACAATATTAGGAATATCATTTTCAATATACTCAATCATTTCAGCAGTTAAAAACCAACCCTCGCCAGTTTGATTTCCAATAGAAAGAATATCAGAAACTTTTTCTTCAAGCTCCCATATATTGCAAGGAGGCAAATAACCTTTCTTTGAATTTGAAAGAGCAATTTTTAAATCTTTTTCAAAAATATCTATTAAATTAATAGCAATTTTTGATATTTTTGATGAGGTTTTATTTATTTTTAATAAATTATTAAAAGTAATTTTGTGCGTTGCCATAAATTTTATAAATCCCATAAAATCTGGTAAAATAACTTCAGCTCCTTCTTTTTCAAGAAGATTTACTACAAAATTATTTCCAAAAGGATGATATTTTATAAGTACTTCACCAACAATACCAACTCTAGGCTTTTTGATAGAAGTATTTAGTTCAATTTTTTCAAAATCATTTACTATATCATAAATACTTTGCTTAAATTGTTTTGTGTTTGTTGAACAAACTAATTCTTTACATTTATTCATCCAATAATCGAAAGTTTTTTGTGTTTCACCTATATTAACTTCATATGCTCTATTTTTTGTAAGCATCTTTTGAAGTAAATCTCCATAAACTACAGCACGAATTAACTTTTCAAACATAGGAATTGTTAATTTAAAACCTTCGTTTTTTTCCATTCCAACTATATTAAAAGAAATTACGGGAACTTGCTCAAAGCCAGCATCCTTCAGTGCTTTTCGTAAAAATGCTATGTAATTTGTTGCTCTACAGCCACCACCAGTTTGAGACATAATAAGAGCAGTTCTATTTAAATCATATTTACCAGATTCTAAGGCTTCTATCATTTGACCGGTAGTTAAAATAGAAGGATAGCAAGCATCATTATTTACATATTTTAAACCTGTTTCAACAGTTTTTGGAGTACATTCTTTTAATAATTCTACATTATATCCACAAGAAGCAACAGCTTTAGTAATTAGCTCGAAATGGATAGGAGCCATTTGTGGAACTAATATAGTATAATTTTTTCGCATTTCTTTAGAAAAAGGTACTTTATTTACAGCATAATTTCCATTAGGTGTATCATTTAATTTTCTAGCTAAACGTTTTTCCATACTTGCAAGCAAAGAACGGATACGAATGCGAACAGCACCTAAATTATTAACTTCATCAATTTTTATTAAAGTATACATTTTTTCGAAACTTGATAAAATCTCTTCAACTTGGTCAGTAGTAACAGCATCTACACCGCAACCAAAAGAATTAAGTTGAATTAATTCTAGGTTATCGTGTTTACCAACAAATTCGGCACTAGCATACAATCTTGCGTGGAACATCCATTGGTCTACAACACGTAAAGGACGTTTTGCTTCAGCTAAATTTGCAATACTATCTTCAGTTAAAACGCATAAACCAAGACTGGTAATTAAAGTATCAATACCGTGATTAATTTCAGGGTCTATATGATAAGGTCTACCGGCAAGAACAATACCTTTTAAATTATTTTTTTCCATATATTCTAAAGCTTCTTTTCCTTTATTGTGAATGTCTTCTCTACATTTTTGATATTCAGCTTCTGCTTTAGTTGCAGCATCAATTAATTCCTTTTTGGTAAAATTATATTCTGCAAATTCTTTTAATTCTAAAATTCTTTTTGTAAGATTTTTAGCATCAAAAGGTAAAAATGGATTTAAAAATTTAATACTTGTGTCGTTTAATTCTTCGATATTATTTTTTAACACTTCAGAATAAGAAATAACTATAGGGCAATTGTAATGATTATCTGAAGCTTCATATTCTTTTCTTGAGTAAGGAATACAAGGGTAAAATATAGTTTTTATTCCAGAACCGTATTAAACTCATAATATGACCGTGAGCAAGTTTTGCAGGATAGCAAACTGACTCAGAAGGCATAGATTCCATACCTTTTTCATAAGTTTTTCTGTTACTTTTTTCAGATAAAATAACTCTAAAACCTAAATTTGTGAAGAAAGTAAACCAGAAAGGATAATCTTCATACATATTCAAAACTCTAGGAATACCAATAACACCTCGAGGGGCATCTTTTTCATCTAAAGGTGAATAATTAAAAATTCTTTCTAATTTATATTTCATTAAATTAGGCAATTTAGAATTACTTGAAACAATTCCAGCACCACGTTCACAACGGTTACCAGAAATATGTTTTTTTCCATTACTAAATTTATTAATAGTAAGTAAACAATGATTTTCACATTTATTACATCTAGTATGACTAACTTCTATATCAATATTATCAAGTTCATCTGGTTTTGCAATGGTAGAAAAATATTCCATATCAAAGTTTGCTTCAAACTGTTCCTTTGCAAGTAAGCTAACACCATAAGCTCCCATTAAACCAGAAATATCAGGGCGAACTACATTTTTGCCTACAATAAGTTCAAATGCTCTTAAAACAGCATCGTTATAAAATGTTCCACCTTGAACAACAATATGGTCACCTAAAGTTTTAGTATCTCTAACTTTCATAACCTTTTGAATAGCGTTCTTTATAACCGAATAAGAAAGACCAGCTGATATATCGCCTACACTATAGCCTTCCTTTTGAGCTTGTTTAATTTTTGAATTCATAAAAACAGTACATCTAGAACCTAAATCTACTGGAGTCCTAGATTCTAAAGCTTCTTCAACGAAATCTGAAATAGAGAGATTTAAGCTTTTAGCAAAAGTCTCAATAAACGAACCACAGCCAGAAGAACAAGCTTCATTAAGCATAATATTATCAATAACACCATTTTTTATTTTTATATACTTCATATCCTGACCGCCAATATCAACAATGCTAGTAACATCAGGCATAAATTGTTTAGCAGCTGTATAATGAGCAATAGTTTCAATTTCGTTTAAATCAACATTTAAGGCTGTTTGAATTAACTTTTCACCATAACCTGTAACACCACTGTAACGAATATGAACACCTTTTGGAAGGACACTATAAAGTTCTTTTAGCATTTCAATAACACTATGTAAAGGATTTCCACCATTATTACTATATAAAGAATACAATAAATTAGCATCTCTATCAATTAAAACCAACTTAGTAGTAGTAGAACCAGCATCAATACCAATAAAAGCATCACCAGAATAGCTAGATAAATTATTTCTTTTTACTTTATCCATATCGTGACGTTTTTTAAATTCATCATAGCTTGCATCTACATTAAATAATGGTTTTAAAGGAACAGTAGTATCATCGTGCGAAATTCTTAAAACTTCTATTTTACTTTTCAATTTCTCTACGGAAATAGGCTTTTCATTAATTGAATCAAGAGCAGCACCCTTTGCAACAAGTAAATGAGCCTCTTGAGGAATAATAGTTGTATCAGGTGTTAAATGTAAGGTTTCAATAAATCTTTGTCTTAGTTCAGACAAATAATTTAAAGGGCCACCTAAAAAAGCAACATTACCACGGATTGGTCTACCGCAAGCAAGACCACTAATTGTTTGATTAACAACTGCTTGAAAAATAGAAGCAGCAATATCTTCCTTACGAGCTCCATCATTAATTAAAGGCTGAATATCGGTTTTTGCAAAAACACCGCAACGAGAAGCAATAGGGTAAATTGTTTCATATTTTTTTGCAAGCTCGTTTAAGCCAGCAGTATCAGTATTTAACAACGAAGCCATTTGATCAATAAAAGCACCTGTACCACCAGCACAAGTTCCATTCATACGTTGCTCAATTGATTTATCAAAATAAATGATTTTTGCATCTTCTCCACCAAGTTCAATAACAACATCAGTTTTTGGAATATATTTTTCAACAGCTCTTTTACACGAAACTACCTCTTGAATAAAAGGAAGGTCCAAAAACTTTGCGGCACTCATAGCACCTGAACCAGTAAGTGCAATTGTAAAATTACTGTTAGGATATTTTAAAGTAAGGTCAGTTAAACAATCACAAACAGTATTTTTTGTATCTGAAAAATGCCTTTTATAAGACACTTCAACGGTTTCTAAATTATCGTTCATAACTACAACTTTAACAGTTGTAGAACCAACATCTAATCCTATGTGAAGTAAATTATCCATAAAAATTCCCCCTATAGAATATTAGTAAATTTCACAAGTATTATTGTATAATGAAAAGAGGGATTTGTCAAACCTAAAAATAGCCAAAAAAAGCAAAAATAAACATATGAAATTATATAAAAGGTAAATATCTTATAATAAACCAATATTGGCAGATACTACCAAGTAGAACGAATATATGAAAGATTTCGTGGAAACCAAAATATTTATTTTTTATAGGAGACCACTTTAAAGCATAAATAATAGCACCAATTGTATAAAAAATTCCCCCTGCAAGAAGCCACCATAAAGATGACAAAGCATTTAATTCATTAAAAATTGTAATCATAGGGTAAATAGCAACAATAACAGTCCAGCCCATTAAAAGATAAATTCCAGTAGTAAGAAAACGAGGAGCATTTATCCATATAGAAGTTAGAATAATACCAATAATGGCAAGACCCCAAACAACACCAAAAATACTCCAACCCCAAGGACCCCTTAAAGGCCCTAAACAAATAGGAGTGTATGTTGATGCAATTAAAACATAAATCATTATATGGTCAAATTTTCTTAAAACAGTAGTAGCAGTTTTTCCAACATTTAATAAATGATATAGGGAACTAAATGTATAAAGCAAAATTAGACCTGTTCCAAAAATAGAAAAAGATACAATGTCCCAAGCTTTTTCGTTACTATAAAAAGCGGGAATAATAATTAAAAAAACAAGGCCAACAACAGAAGCAATTGCTCCAAATAAATGTGTAAAACCACTAACAGGGTCTTTAATCTTCATAATAAATCAACTCCGTAATAAATTATTAACATTTTACTATGAAATATAAAGAAAGTCAAACGAAAATAGGAAAAATTACTTGTTTCTAGTATAAGGTTTTATTTCGTTAGTTAATCCTAATAAATAATCAACAGAAGTATTATAAAACTCAGAAAGTTTAATTAAAATTTTGGTAGGTACATCATTCTTACCAATTTCATATTGAGAATAACCAGTTTGAGACATATTCAAAATTTTAGCAACTTGGGTTTGAGTTAAATCACGGTCTTCTCGTAAATCTCTAATTCGCTGATACATAAGTAACACCGCCTTTACAATATTTTACTATCATAAAATATTATTATAAAATAACTTATTTTAAGTTATTGACTTTTAACTTAAAATAAGTTAAAATTGTAAAAAATGAAAAGGAGGAACGAAAGAAAATGAATAATAAAATACAAGGAATAACTTTAATTGCGTTAGTAATTACTATAATAGTACTACTAATATTAGCAGGAGTAACAATTAATTTAACATTAGGAGAAGGAGGAATATTTAGCAAAGCACAAATAGCAGCAAAAAATTATACAAATGCACAAGAAAGAGAACTAGCAGAATTAACAGAATTTGAAGGGAAAATAGATGATAGAATAAATAATATAACCCTTCGTATAAATGATACAAAAGGATTGAAAAATTTTGCAGAAAAAGTAAATAGCGGAGATACATTTGAAGGAGAAACAATAGTGTTGCAAGGAGATATAGACTTAAATGAAGAATTAAATTGGACACCAATAGGTAGTATAGACCATCCATTTGCAGGAACATTTGACGGAAAAGGACATAAGATAATGAATTTAAATATAACGACTGATGAGGAATATCAAGGATTATTTGGATGTAATACAGGAACAATAAAAAATGTAGGAATAGAAAGTGGAACTTTAAAGGTAGGACCAAGGTCAGGAGGGATTGTAGGTCGTAATACTGGTATAATAGAAAGTTGTTATAATAAGGCAGACATTACTTGTGAAAATTGTTGGGAAAGTGGAATCGGTGGAGTTGTTGGAAATACATTGGATGGATCGCTTGTTAGTAAGTGTTTTAATGAGGGAAATATTAATAGTGATGCTAAAGGAGAAGCTTCTGGAGCTGGTGGTGTAGTTGGGTATGCAGAAGGTAAGAAAAATGTGGTAATCCAATTTTGTTATAATATAGGAAATGTTACTGTAAAACAAATTGGTAGTGTAAGTAATATGAGAGCAGGTGGAATTGTAAACGGTGGACCTGGATTAGTAGATAGTTGTTATAACAGAGGTGTTATTATGTTAGAGGGTGGATATAAAGCAAATGCTGCGGTCGGTGGAATTGCAACGATGTCTTTTCAAGATATAAGCTGTATCAAAAATTGTTACAATAGTGGTACAATAACACGGTGGTGGTTCGATTTTAGGCTGGGGGAGTGGCGTTGTAGAAAATTGCTTTTGGCTAGAAGGATCGGCGGGATGGTCGTGTGGTCAAATCTATGAATCGCACGAATCTGGAACTACAAAATTCACTTCTGACACAATATCGATTGTTCTTACGGGATTAGAAGATACGTTTAAGGCTGGTGGTGTTAATGACAATGGATTTCCTATCTTATTTTGGCAAAATTAAATAATTAATTGGCGTGCACTAAAATGGAGTAATTAAATCAAGCTTAAAATCAAGGTATTTGCTATGAAAAATATAAAAACGATTATCATAAAAAAATATTAGTTTTTAGTAAACTAGTAAGAAAGAAGGAATACTTAAAAAATTCAATCACTATTTATATTATTATGGAAGTTATAATAAAGCTCGTGTAACATTATGTATTAGACACGAGTTTTATTATTAAAATATATTTTTTTGTGAGCAATTTATTTTCCTTGTTCCCACGATAATACAGGAAAGCTATCATCATCCTTCGAGCAAAAGTCAGTTCCTAAAATTTCCAAAATTTTAGAAGATTCTAATGCAGTTTCAAAAACAGTACATCCATCATTGTCAACATTTCTTTGGTCTAAAAAAAGACCTTTTATATTTTCAAATTTTTTATAGAAACAATTTTGAACATCCTCTAAAGAACCTATTGCAGCACCAATTCCTCCGAACTCTAGCATTTTCACCAGTAAAATTTTCAACAGAAACAGATCCAAAATTAATACAATTATGAACTGAAGAGCCTATTGATTTATTTTCTTTGTTAGAAAATATACCTCCAGCATTGCACTTATTATCAGTATATCCGTTTCCTTTTTTCATCAGAATTTCACCAGAATTATAACATGAAAACACATTAGCAATCCCACAATCAATACCTGCGACACGACTCCAATTATAAGTGGATTCATTAGTAATATTACCTCTATTATAACAACTAACTATACTTGACTTAGTATTACTAAATCCAACAATTCCACTTACTCCAGAGATTGTACCAGAAGAGGATTTTAAAGTAATATTGCCAGAATTAAAACATTTCCTAACAATACCGCCTACTTCCATCTGACCGCAAATCCCAGCTATATAACCGTTTTCCGAAGAAACCCCAGTAATAGTAGCTTTATTAAAGCAATTTTCTATTGTTCCATAATTATTTCCAACGATTCCACCAGAAATAGATCCTACATTTAAAGTTCCAGATTCAATTCCTATATTTTTTATTGTTCCTTTATTAACTCCAAATAATCCTTGATATTGTTCAGTTGAAGTAATATTGAAATTATTAATTTTATGTCCTCCTCCATCAAATGTTCCGTAAAAATGGATGTTCTTCTGTTCCTATTGGTGTCCAGCTTTCTATTAAATCTATATCATTTTGCAATATAATTGTTTCTCCTTCATATGTTTTTCCACTATTTACATCACTTGCAAGTTTTGACAATCCCTCTTTATTGTCTATTCTAAGAGTTACATTGTTTAGTCTATCATTTACTGTAGTATCAAACTGTTCTAATGCTATTAATTCTTTTTCTTGTGCATTTGTATAGTTTTTGGCTGCTATTTGGGCTTTACTAAATATTCCTCCTTCCCCTAATGTTAAATTAATTGTTACTCCTGCTAGTATCAATAATACTATTATTGTGATTACTAGTGCTATAAGAGTTATGGCCTTTTCCTTATTGTTATTTTTCCTTTTTAACATTATCATACTTTACTCTCTCCTTTTACTTTTATATTTTAATATTAAAAATTCTATATTTAACCTATTTTTATTACAATACTCTTACTTCCTTAATCTAGTAATGAATTTGCATAATAAGTTGCTTTTAGGTAACACATTATGCAAATTTATTACTAGCAAAAGACAAATGCTGTATTGTAAATGATTTTTTCATACTATAAGATTATTAAAAATAAATACAAAGGAGAAGATGCAAAAATGAAAAATAAAGGTATAACTTTAATAGCATTAGTAGTAACAATAATAGTGCTATTAATACTAGCACGGAGTAACAATTAATTTAACCTTAAAAGAAGGAGGAATATTTAGTAAAGCCCAAATAGCAGCTAAAAACTATACAAATGCACAAGAAAAAGAATTAGTAGCACTAGAACAGTTTGATACTACAGTAAATGATAGAATAAATAATGTAACCCTTAGAATAGACAATAAAGAAGGATTAACAAAACTTGCAAATGATGTAAATAATGGAAAAACATATGAAGGAGAAACAATTGTATTAGAAAAAGATATAGATTTAATAGAAAACTGGACACCAATAGGAACAGAAGAACATCCATTTTTACGGGACATTTGATGGAGGAGGACACAAAATTAATAATTTCAATATTACTTCAACTGAACAATATCAAGGATTATTTGGAGTTAATAAAGGAACAATTAAAAATATAGGAATTGAATCTGGAACTTTAAATGTAGAATCTATTTCTGGTGGAATTGTTGGATATAATGAAGGATTAATAGATAGTTGCTTTAACCGTGCTGACATCAATTGTAAAGTTACTTCAAAGGGCAAAATAGGTGGAATTTGCGGATATTCTACCTCAAAAAGCATAATAAGTAAATGTTGTAATTATGGTTCGGTTACTTGTGAAAATGCAAATGCGGAATTTTTATGCTTTGGAGGAATTGTTGGTGATGGAGAGGTACGGATGTATCGTTAAAAGTTGTTATAATGTTGGAAGTATTACTATTTCAGAATCAGCAAGGTATTGTCGAGCTGGAGGAATTAGTGGAGGATCTGGGTCAGCAATTTCGTGTTTTAATGCTGGACAGGTCGAAATGAAATTTTTGGATGGAGATTATTATCATTCTTGTAATATTGGTGGGATTATTGCTGCAAATGAAAGTAATTATGCGACAAGAATCGCAAATTGTATAAATTATGGAAAAATTTTATGCGAACAAGATGAAGGAGAAGTAACAATTAGGGTAGGTGGAATAACTGGTACGGTAAATTTTGAAAATAGTATTGAAAACTCTTATTGGATAGAAGAAAGTTGTGCTTGTGGAGTGGATAATATAGGTTCAAGTTTGACTGGTACAAATGATTGTAAATGTGTAAAATTTTCAGATTTGAATTCTTTAGAAATATTAGGTGATGATTTTTGTATAAAGGAACGGAAACCAATACCCTAGTTTGTCTTGGGAATAATGAAAAAATTAGAAAATAATTTTTTGAAGTATGGAAAAAGTGTAGACAATTATTTTTTCAGAAAAAATAAAAACAGTTCTAAAATCCCAATCATACACATAAACATTAACTATTAAAAGAAAGAGAGGGATAAGCTTATGAAAAACAAAAAAATACTAATCATTTTATTAATAATAATTATCATATTAGGAATAATAGGATATATAATTTACGAAAAAAGCAAACAAAAAACTGTGCAAAACGAAATAGTAGAATATATACCAGAAGAAGAAATAAGCATAGACGAACTAAGAAAAACAATCGTATCATTATATTTCAATCAAAAAGATACAGGGACACTAATACCAGAAGCACGCACAATAGATGTAAAAGAAATAACCAAAAATCCTTACGAAACACTAATGAACCTACTAATAGAAGGTCCTAAAAATGACAGACTAGAAAAAGTAATACCAGACGGAACAAAAATAAATAAAACAGAACTAAAAGGAGACATTTTATATATTGACCTATCAAAAGAATTCATAGAAAACCATAAAGGAGGAGCAGAAGAAGAAAGTAAAACAATATACTCGATAGTAAATACACTCACACGGTCTAAACGAAGTTAGTGCAGTAAAAATACTAATAGACGGTCAAGAAGATGCAAACTTTAAAGACAATGCAATACAATTAAAAGACCCATTTGTAAGACAGGATGAAGCTACTTAAACAAACAATAAAACTTAAAACACTTCAAAGCTTGCTGACATCTACATAAAAAACTTTCCACTTCCCTAAGAGAACAAATAGTGTTCTCTTTTTTTAAAGCAAAATTAAATGAATTATTACACTTATTATTAAAACACTTATTCATTTAACACCACAACCTTTCAGAAAAAATAATAGTTTGCATAAAAACGAAAATTAATATATAATATGAAGGAAAAATAAAAATGTGAAAAATGTAAAATGAAAGGGAAAAAATGATAAACGAAAATGAAAGAATAGACAATTTAGAATGTAACGGATTAAAAATAATACAAAACGAAAAACTATTCTGTTTTGGAATTGATAGCATACTACTAGCAGACTTTGCAAAAGAAATAAAAGAGGGGAGTAAAATAATAGACTTGGGAACAGGAAGTGGAATAATAGGAATACTATTATGTGCAAAAACAAAACCTAGCCCAATAATAGGAGTAGAAATACAATCGCAAGTAGCAGAAATGGCAAAAAGAAGTATACAATTGAACAATTTGCAAAATCAATTTAAAATAATAAACGACGATATAAAAAACTTAGAAAAAATTGAACAAATGGGGACATTCGATGCAGTAGTAACAAATCCACCATATAAAAAAATGGGTACAGGCATAACAAACGAAAACAAAAACAAACTAATATCAAGACACGAAATAACAGCAACCCTAGAAGACTTCATACAAATAGCTAAAAAACTATTAAAACCCGGAGGAAACTTTTATATGGTGCATAGACCAGATAGATTAGTAGATATAATAGAACTATTACGAAAATATAAATTAGAGCCTAAAAAAATAAGGCTAGTACATCCCAACATAAATAAAGCGCCAAATATAGTATTAATAAAATCAACAAAAGATGCAAAACCATTTTTAAAAATAGAAAAACCATTATATGTATATAACGAACAGGGAGAATACACAAATGAAATACAAAAAATATATAACGAATAAAGGAGAACAAAAATGCAAGGAGAACTATATATAGTAGCAACGCCAATAGGCAACCTAGAAGATATAACCTTAAGAGCAATAAAAACATTACAAAAAGTAGATATAATAGCAGCAGAAGACACAAGACATACACTAAAACTATTAAACCACTTAGAAATATCAAAGCCACTAATAAGTTACCATAGGCACAATGAAGATATAAAAACAGCAGAACTAATAAATAAATTATTACAAGGGAAAAATATAGCGTTAGTATCAGATGCAGGAACTCCAGTAATATCAGACCCTCGGAGGAGAAATAGTACAAGAAGCAATAAACAAAAACATAAAAGTAATACCAATACCAGGTCCGTGTGCATTAATAACAGCACTAATAGCATCAGGCATAGATGCAAAAGAATTTACTTTTATAGGATTTTTGCCACAGAATAATAAAAACAGAAAAGAAAAACTAGAAAAAATACAAAGAGAAGAACGAACGACAATACTGTATGAAGCACCACATAAATTAAGCCAAACATTAGAAGACTTAAGAAAATACATAAATAATAGAAAAGTAGTACTTGCAAAAGAACTAACGAAAATACACGAAGAATATAAGTCAGGAACAATAGAAGAACTACAAAAAGAAATAATAAATCCAAAGGGAGAATATGTTATCATAATAGAAAAATGCGAAAAAACTGAAAAAGAACTACAAAAAGAACAACTAAATCAAAAAAGTATAGAGGAACACTATAAGTACTATGAACAAAAAGGATTAGAAAAAAAGGAAATAATAAAACAAATAGCCAAAGATAGAAATGTTAGCAAAAATGAAATATATATAAAATGTTTAAAAGCGTAACTACTCTCTTAAAGTTACGCTTTTAAATTATTCTATATTAGAAGCTAGTTTATTAATTTTCTCGGCACATTTACTACAAACCAATTTATCATTAAAAGTAACCAACTTTTTTGTAGAACCACAAAAAATACAGTTAGGTTCATATTTTTTCAAAATTATATTAGAACCATCTACAAAAATTTCGATAGGGTCCTTTTCATTAATTCCAAATTTATTTCTTAATTCTATTGGTATAACAACTCTACCAAGCTCATCAACTCTTCTAATAATACCAGTTGACTTCATATAAAAAACCTCCTTAAAATAAAACCTGTTTACAACAAAATTCGACAAATAACTTACTACTACTATATCATTAAAATACACACTTTGTCAATGGAAATAAGCAATAATTATTTCAAAATATCCCAATAAAATAAAATAATAACAAAATAAAAAGAACTGTAAACCTACTATGCGTAAGTATAATAAGAAAAAACGGTTCTTTTTTTAAAAGTAAAGAATAAAATAAAAAATAAAGGAGAAAGAAATGTTAAATATAATATGGCCAATTTTTATAATAATATCATATATATATGCAATACTAACAGGAAAAGTAATGCGGAGTAAATAATGCAATATTTGAATCTTGTGAAAATGCGGTAACACTAAGCATAACATTTTTAGGAACAATGTGCTTATGGAACGGAATAATGCAAATAGCAAAAACAACAACATTAATAAACAAAATAACCGCAATTTTATCGCCAATAATAAAAAGATTATTTCCAGAAATTAATAAAGAAACAACAGCATACAAAGAAATATCAATGAATATAGTAGCAAACATATTAGGATTAGGAAATGCTGCAACACCACTTGGTCTAAAAGCTATGAGAACTTTACAAAAAGAAAATCCAAAAAAAGATACATTAACAAACTCAATGGCTATGTTTATAATAATAAATACAGCATCAATTCAATTAATACCAACAACCGTAATAGCAATAAGAACATCATTAGGTTCTACAAACCCAACAAGTATAATAATACCAGTATGGATAGCAACAATACTAGCAGCAATAGCTGGAATTACAGCAGCAAAAATCTTAATGAAAAAATATTAAAGGAGGAAGTATGAAAATAATTAACTACATATCATCAGCAGCAATACCAACTGTAATATTATTAATAATTACATATGGTTTAATTGAAAAAAACAAAGTATACGATACATTTTTAGAAGGAGCAAAAGAAGGTTTAGATATAGTAGTAAACATATTTCCAACATTAATAGGAATATTTTTAGCAGTAGGAGCATTAAGAAGTTCAGGAATATTAGATTTAATTGTAAACATTATAAAACCAGTAATAAATGTACTAAAAATACCAGCAGAAATAATGCCACTAGCAATATTAAGACCAATATCAGGAAGTGCATCAATGGCAGTAGCAACGGACATAATATCAAAATACGGTGTAGACAACACAATAGGTTTAATAGCATCAACAATAATGGGGTCAACAGAAACAACATTTTATACAATTGCACTATATACAAGTGCAGTAGGAATAAAGAAAATACGCTTTGTATTAGTAGCTGCATTAATAGCAGATGTGGTCCGGAATGCTTGCGTCTGTTGCAATATGTCGATTTTTGTCGTAAACTTTTTCTTGACATATGAAAAAAAATGTAGTAAGATATTAATTGTTAAATCGAGAAGCAATTCGAAATGATTTCAAAAAGTTTTTAGAACATATTATTTTTTTGTCATACTTTTTCTTTCAGAAAAATTATTGTGAAAATCTAATTAAAAAATTCTAAAACAATCCAAAATAACGAAAGAAAATATAAAAATGTAATTGTGTAGGTATATTATACTACAAAGTAAAAAGTATTAAAAATTAATATATTTTTAATCAAAAGAAGTTATTAAGTTTGTAGGGGATAATAATAAAAAAGTCTTTAAAAATATGTAAAATGCCCGAAACATATACTTAAGGTTCCTATATGTTCAAACTTCCCTTATATTGAACACCCTATTCATAAATTATCCCCTACAACCCCCAAAAAAGGGTATATATATTTTTTTTATTCAAGTTTACTAGGGTTTCAAGTACCCTAGTTCTTTAATATAAAACAACAAGTAACTAGCAATTTACATTTTAGCTATCTTATGAAATACTTATTTTAATTAAACATAAAAATATAATTGAAAATATTCCAAGAACCAAAGATACTATTGCTTTAGTTTTTGAATTATTATCTCCTTCTATATAAGACTCGTGACAATTATTAGGATTATAATATATAGTTACAGTTTGACCGATTTCATATTTAGGATTGTTAATAGTTCCAATATTAGTTTGCCTAACGCAGGTTGTATTTTCAACTGTATATTCACATAACGAATACCAATAGCGCTTAGTTATAGGATGTTCGTAAGCATCAAATCTTCGTTCTTCACGCATTATATTATTTATTACTTTACCATAAACCTTGCAAGTATATTTTTTCTCTTTTTTTGCTCTAATTAAGTAGTAAAATCCTGTTACAAAAAAAACTATAGTTATAACTCCTCCAAATATCAAAAATAAGATATTAAATAATAATATATCATCCATTTTTTCTTTTACTCCTTTCAAAAATTTCCTTTATTTGTGTTGCTAATTCTTGATTCGTAATTTTTTCTCCCCATTGACTCCAGTCTTTACTTTTACTACTACTATTATCCATAGTATTTATAAGATATACATCATCTTCCTCTATTAATATTCCACCTAATGTGCAAATATAGTTTGGTTCTTTATTAATTGTACATTTTATACTGTTGTTACCTACACTTAGTTTATAATTTATTAATTGATATAATTTAGCATAATCATAATCAGATAATATATATTCATTTGAGTTATAAGTAAATTTTCTATCTCTTTCAAATATTAAACCTAAATCCTTTCCCAATACTGTTGCTGATACACATTCGTATGAAAGAGGTAAAGTTGATTCTAAACTTTTAATTTCTGTATCATCCTTTTTTTTCTTAATAATAAAATTTACTTCATCTCCCTCACATAAATTAGATATTTGATTCCAATTATTATCTCTAATTACAGTGTTATCTAATGAAAATTCATAATATGCAGTAGGAGATAATACTTTATAATATTCCAAATTACTATTTTCAACAATTTCATATACATAAATATATTTATTATTATTATCGCTTTTATTTTTTGTTTCTACAACTATACCTTTAAATATATCATAGTAGTGTAATTTGCTACTTTCTATTTTTTCTTTTAATAAAATATAATCTTTTTCTTCAATTAATCGTTCCATTTGAATATTTTTTCCAACATCTTTTATTATATAAACTCCTTTTTCACTTTCTGATATTCCATATTTTATATTTTCAAATGTTATATAGTAATCAATATCCTTTTTTTCGACCATTTCTTTATATTCTAGTGGATTTATTGCATCTTTCAATAATACATAAGCGAAATCTGTTAGTGAAAAATCTTCTAATTCTGTTTTTGACTCATATGTTACAATTTTCTTTTCTTCATCTATTAAGTCCTTGTATCCTAAATCTTTTATGTATACAACTTTTTCAATCTTAGACATTTCTTGTAATGATTGTCTTTGTTTTCTTTTTTTGTTAATAATTTTTATAGTCTCTCCTTTAAATATTTTTGAACTAGGTATTATTTCATTTTTAATATTAATTATTTTAACATTTTCAGTATTTAAACTATACTTAGTTAGATTATCTATATCATATATATAGAGTATATTTCCGTCTATTCCGATATACTATTCCTGTGATATGTTCATATTCTAAGAGAAAATATGTAAATACTAAAGCTATTAAAACTACTAATATTACTATAATTGCTAATATATATTTCCTCATATATACTCCTCTCCGTATAATATACTTGGTATTTATATTGTAGCACTTTTTAATTATTTGTACAAATAGCAAAGATTTAAAGCTTAACTATTTAAATCCGACCCTTATTTAGAAAATGAAATAGTAATATATTTGTATTATTCATAATGTGACCACATACTCAATATTCTTACTTTTTGTTCTTTTTCTAATATTTCGTAAATGAGCCTATGTTGTATATTTATTCTTCTTGAATATAAATCTTTTAAATCACCGTAATAATTTTTCATAAGGTGGTGGATTTTGAAATGGAT